>CANESN010000023.1 GCA_947441105.1 Micrococcales bacterium | reverse complement strand
TGGTGTAGACCGTGGAGTCCTTGGCAATGGCGGTGCCGTCCGTGAGAGTTACCTTGGTGATTCGTTCTCCCTTCGGCTTAGTCACGTCAGCTGTGAACTTCATGCCGGCAACCTGAGGGAATCTTCCGTCGGTTGGGTAGTTGCTCACACCGTTCTCCAGCGCTGCCCAAAGCTGAGTTCCAGTGATGGTTGTGGTTGCGTAGTTGTTGCCGAATGGGTTCACGGTGTAGGCGTCACCTAGGACGACATCCCATGGCCCGGTTACGCTCGCACTTGATGTAGGACGGCGAAGTGTGGTGTCTGCCGGTAGGTAGGTGGTAGCTGGGAAAGTGTCGCGAATTCCGCCACCGTTTAGCAGTACCAAATCAGTCTTGTACTTCGACTTCACGTAGTCCGCAAGCCAGGATCCAAACGCCTGCTCTCCGCTTCGCTCAACTGGTGGAGTGCCACCGCGAGAAGTGCGGTTTGCGACGGTTCCAATCTTTACGTCCATCTTTGCAGTTAGCTGCGCCTTGTAGCCTGCAACCATTGCAGTTGCTGCGGCATCACGCTGAACGATTAGAACGGAAGGACGGGTCACAACCTCAACCGAGGAACCGATGACCTTGTTTGCCTTGGTGTCAACACAGAGCTGAGTTCTGGTGTACTCGGCGCCAGCGTTCTTGGTCTGAGCCACAGTGACGCCGTTTACAACTGCGTTGTAGGTCAGGTGAGAGTGACCACCGTAGATTGCAGCCAGACCCTTGAGTGACTTTGCGTAGTCAACTAGCGGACCAGTCGCCTTGCCCTCTTCGAACTGGCTGAATCCCTCGTGGATAAGACCAACCACTACGTCAGCGCCAGCCTTCTTAGCTGCGTCGATAGCGGTTTGGATCTTGGCTGGGGAGGCTTGGATCTCGATCTCCTGGACCTTGCCACCGACGGTGAAGTTCAGGTTGCCTGGGAACACCTGCTCTTTGGTCTGAGCGGTGTTGACACCGATGAATCCAACCTTTACTCCACCTCTGTTGACGATGGAGAAGGTCTTTGCGCTCTTCGCAGGGGTTGGCTTCAGACCAGCTAGCGAGGAGTAGTTGCTCGCAATCCACTGGAAGTTTGAGTTGACCATCATCTTGCGAAGGTGCTCTAGGTTGCGGTCGTGCTCGTGGTTACCAAAACCAGCAACGTCAAGCTTCATCGCGTTCAGGGTTTCGATGGTTGGGAGTTCTTCGAACTGTGAGGAGATCGGTGGAGCTGCGCCGAAGTTGTCTCCAGAGGTCATTGCGATTGTTGCCGGAACAACGCTGCGCTCGAGAGCAAATTGACCAGCAAGGCCATCGGCACCGAATAGCGCAGAAGTTCCTTCAAGTGCACCATGGAAGTCAGAAAGCTGCAGCAGCTGCACTGACTTCAGATTGCTCGAAGCCTTTGACTTAGGAGTTGCAGGAACTCCAAAGAAGTCGGAAGTTGACAGTCCGTACTCGTTCACAGCCTGGACCTTGACGTCAACATCTGTGATGGAGAGTACCGGCATGACCGCTGAGGTCTTTGAAGCTGGAACCATGATCGGGCAGGAACCGGGTCCACCACTGATTATGTAGTGAGAAACCTTTGGAAGAGCGGTGACTGGCTTCCATGAGACCTTGACGCCTCCAACGGCTGGCACGACGTCAATAACTTCTGGGGCTGCTGGGGAGGCGTAGGTGTTCGCCTGCGAAGGGGCTTGAGCCACTCCGAAAGTCAGCGCTAGCGCTGCAACGATGCCAATAATCTTGCGGGATATGGTTTTCATGTCGAGAAACTAAAAGTTGCAACTGAATTTCAAGTAAACAATTAGCGAATGCCAAAAGAATTGGTGGGCGATACTGGGTTCGAACCAGTTATCTACGCAATTTCTAACCTCAAGTGTTTACTGGGTAATTCGGCTCTAGACCGCATAAGTACGGCGTTGCGTGCCCGATTGTCACTCTCCCAGAGTACAATTAGAGACAACAAGAAACAAGATAATTGGGCACGAATTGGGCACGAAACTAGTTTGGAGTGGGTCAGATGGCCAGTAATGGGAGTTTCAGAAAACTACCTAGCGGTAAGTGGCAGGTTCGCTATACAGACCCAGATGGCATTAGACGCACGCTTGGGACATACCTAACCAAACAATCAGGCCAAGAGGCTCTGAGGAAAGTTCTAAGCGAAATAGACAAGGGAGTCTGGGAACTAAGCCAAGAGAGCAACCGAGCGTTGCTAGATGGCAAGACCCTCACCCTGGCTCAAGTAGCCGAGCGATACCGAGCACTAGGCACACGAGGCGGTAATCCCCTATCACCTAGAACACTCAACGAGTACGAGGGATACATTCGCCGAGACTTTGCCAGTTTTGCGGATAGGCCTATTCGCTCCCTGAAAGCCGACCAGGTAGAGGATTGGTGGATCGAGATGGGCGAAAGAGGCACACTCTCCCTAAGGCAAAAGGCCTATAGCCACCTAAAGAGCGTTACTAAGTTCGCTCTAAAGAAAGGTTGGATTGTAAAAGACCCTTGCGACATTAGGGGCGGTACACAAGCCCCGAGAGTCAAGAACCCGATTATCCCAACTAAAGAACAAGCGGATCTAATGGCCGAGGTAGCCCCAGAGAATCTGAGGGCCTTGATACTTATCGCCACTTGGGGCGGATTCCGAAAAGGCGAACTCTTGGAACTTAGACGGAAAGACATTCGTCTAGACGAGGCCTCGGGTCTCTACTCGGTTAATGCGAGCCGAAATGTTGTCTGGCTACCAACTGGGAAAGTACAGATCAGAGTGCCAAAGTACGAGAGCGGGCGAGAGAACTATCTACCTACCATTTGCTCCGAGGCAATTCGTAAACACTTGTTAGGCGTGCCTCTAGATCCTGAGGCGTTGCTATTCCCAGAGCCAGGCACGAACAACCATTACCCCAACCACAAACTAAACCGCTCTTGGAACAGGATTAGAGAGCAAGTTTGCTATTCGGGTTCATTCCACACGCTCCGATCTTTTGCGGGTACTCAGTACGCAATCAAAGGTGCTACCACTCGAGAGATTATGGATTACCTCGGGCACAACAACATCAAAACGGCTATGCGATACCAAAAGAACCCTGGGCGACAGGTGGCCCTTGCCGAGAGGCTAGATCAAGAATGAGTGCCAAGAGTAGGGCCATTTCCAAGGCACAAAGCGTTGAGGATGGCGAACTGGTGCGTTTCCATAGGTTTATGGGCATAGGTGTCCCCGCCTGGGTGAGTAAGGCCACCAAGCAAACTAGAGAACTAAGCGAGAGATACCACCAGGCATTTGCTCACCTTGAGGGAATTGAGTTCTTGCTCACAACCACGACCCCTCACAAAGATGACATACGCAAGATGTTGGAAGCCAAGGATCTATTAGAGAGATTCCTGCAAGGGTGCTACGCCCTAGACGACTTGCCCAAGCAAGCCCCAAAGCATAGAGACGCACTCTCAGACCTCTACGACCAGGGCGAGGCGATCATTGAGCCAATTCGTAAGACTTACGTTAACTGGGGCGACACGCCTCAAAACATTGGTCTCTGAGACATTTCGAGCCTCTTGAGTACAATAAAAACTAGTTCTCGTCTCTTAAGGTAGCCAGACAAGCCCAGGTAATAAATCCAGCGAGAACCTAGCAAAAACCAGGGCAAGCCTAAGGGTCTTTAGTTCGCATACTTTGCGGAATGACCCTCAAGGAAACAAACAAATGGCTAACCCAGTTCGTTCTGAAAACTCGAACCTCTTATCTCTACAAGAATCCGCCGATTACCTAGGCGTCCACAAGAACACCATTCGCAACCTAATTACTCGCAAAACACTCAAGGCCCAGAGGATCGGGTCTCGTATTGTCCGAATCGCCAGGCAAGACCTAGACGCACTCTTTAGCACTTATGAGAGCGGTGAGTTTGGATGTTGGCAAACCAAATGCTAATCCCCCGATTATTCCCTGGCGCAATTTTTGAAGGTGGCAGCTTATGACTGATTCCAGACTGCCTGACAAGTGGTTAGGAGACCCGACCTTCAGCGTTCTTTCAGATCCCGCTTGGAGGCTATTTACCAATGCTCTTATGTGGTCGAACCGCTATGGGACAGACGGAGTGATTGAGTCTCGGTTTTTTGCTCACTTACTTGTGCAGGGTGATACTAAGGGCCAGGTGCTTGAACTCATTGATAGCGGCCTAGCAGTCCACACACCAACCGGCATCGAGATTCCCTGGCTCGACCTCGGTCAGTCTTTGGCTTCTGACGTCGAAAAACAGCGAGCGCAGAACCGTCAACGTAAAGCTAAGCAAAAAGAGCGTGATGCAATGCGTGATGGAATGCGTGATGGAATGCGTGAGGTAGGACAGGACAGGTTAGGACAGGACGATACTTTCTAAACCTCGTTTCTTCATTAGCGCTCTAGCCCTGACCCCATAAACCACAAAGAGAGCGCACAAGGCTCGGGGATCTCAAGTCCCCGGGCTTTTGCTTTTGAAAAAGCAGTAATTTCGCGACTATGTGCGTGCAAGTGCGCTCGGGGTAAATGTGCTCTGTAACTTCCAGGGGACAAAACCCGTCAAGAATAATGCCGCAATAAGTTCACTCACTCTGGCTGTGAGACAGTTCCACGTGCGACGCAAAGACCTTGATTATTTGGTAAACAAGTGTTGCCGAAAGAATCCCAGCTAGCCCGGCTCCGATGCTCAGAGGGTCTGGAGAAAGAACTCTGAAAGAGTACTCACAAGACTCTACGCATCGAGTTAGGCCAGAGTAGATCAGAAACCCTCCACCGATGTAAGAAAGTATAACTACGACTACGTTTGTAGTTCTTAGGCTCGTTGTTTCAACCACGATTCCCCCCAAATTGATTCTCTTGTTAGTGAAAGCCTAAAACACGAAACAACTTCATTGTGTGCAGCTAAAAAAGTTTTGAACTGCGACTTTGCGTGTGAAAGTGTGCTCGGGGTGCTAAAGAGTGAAGGTCCCTAAAGATACACCCTACCCCCGGAACAAGCCCCCGGCCTATACCCGCCAGCGAAGCCTTGAATCAGTCGCGGACTTCTTGCAGGTGTAGATAGTTCCATTGGAGCCGACTCCTTGAGTTCCCTCCAGGCTTGCGGAGCAAAAAGCTCCAGGCGAAACAGCAGGCAGTCCACTGCTACTCGGTGTTGGTGTTGGTGTTGGTGTTGGTGTTGGTGTTGGTGTTGGTGTTGGTGTTGGTGTTGGTGTTGCACTCGGAGTTGGTGAAGGCGTCGGTGTTGCGCTTGGCGAAGTCGTTGGCGCGACAGATTGAGATGGCGAAGGGCTAGGTGTTGGCTCCGAGGTCGGCGCTTGGGTCGGGGTTGGAGAGTTCTTCAGCGTTACTTGATCCGGGAGCCTGAATAGCTGGACGCTAGAGCAATTTCCTAAGAGGCCCTCAAGGGCGGTGAATTCGGCAGAGTCAGCACTGAGTGACCAACGGAACTTGACCTTGATCCAATCCGCCGCGTAAGTGCAGCGGAGTGCTCTGTTTGTAGGTGTCCACTTGCTCGGATCGTTATCGCCCTTCGATCTGTTCGATGAGGCGGATACGGCAATTAGGGATCCCGAGAAATCCAAATCATTGGCAAAAGCTTCACGCTCTTTCGCTGTCCATTGACTTGCCCCGGATTCCCAGGCTTCTTTCAAAGGGACCATATGGTCTACATCAAGTCCGGATGGGTTACTAATTGTTTTGTTGTCGTAGACAGAGAGCCAGCCCCCAGAAATAATGCTGCAACCTTTACCAGTCTTGACCTTGAGCTTTGATTCCGAAATCAAAACTTCCTCGCGAGTGTCACACCCGTTCTTGTCGGCATCAGTCCAATGTTTGAAAGCTTCTCTTTTGTAAGTCGTGGAATTGGATTCTGGGGATACAGAAAGCAGCGCCAATAATTCCTCGGGAGTTGCAGTCTGAGCACTAGCTGCCGGGGGAAACCCAGCAAACACAGCGGCAAGTGTCGCAATGCCAGCCAAAAGTTTTTTCATTGTTCCCCCAATTACTTTCCAAGGCCTAGATTACAGCGACCAATTGGCAAGGCATCGTGAGATCTCGGCGCTCGCCTCGAATAATGTCTCTCCTGGATAAAAACACCCAGGATTGAGCGGGCTTGCGTGCTGTCCTTCAAAAACCTCAGCATCTAGGCTGTAAGAAATGCAAACAGCAGCGTTCGAGCAAGGGGCCCAATCTAGTGAGTGAACGAACACAATTGTCCGATATTGTCTCGAAGTGGGAAATCCGCTCCAACATTCCAATGGCATTATTGGGGCTTGCATACCTTGCGTGTTATTCGGCAGAGGTCGTTTTTTCGGACAATCAAAAACTTGTTGCTTATCTTGAGATAGTTTCCCAAGTTGTTTGGCTGATTTTTCTCCTGGATCTCATTATTCGCCTTTTCGCTGCCAAGAGATTCGGGAAATTCCTTAAGAAGAATTGGCTCGAGGTGGTCTCGCTGTTGCTTCCGTTTCTGAGATTCCTCAGAGTCTTTAGGGCCGTGTTGGCTCTTAGGGCAATTAAGAGATTCTCGAGTAATCGTGCATCTGCGACAGGCCTCTACATCCTTATGCTCGTGCCGTTGACATGGTTTACCGGCGCGGTTGCGGTTCTCGATGCAGAGACAGCATCCCCAGGCGGCTCGATAACAAATCTTCGTGAAGCTATGTGGTGGTCTTTGGCGACCATCACAACGGTTGGTTATGGAGATAAGTATCCGATAACCCTTGAAGGGCAATTGATTGCGGCAGTCCTGATGGTTGCAGGGATCTCTCTTTTCTCTGCGGGGGCAGCGATGTTTGCAACCTGGATGCTTGCAGGACCCAACAGTGTAGATACCTTAGAAGAGAAGTAGGAGACAAAATGGCCCTCGTGAATTGCAATGAGTGCAACAGAGAAGTGAGCGACACGGCACCAAGGTGCCCCCATTGTGGCTATACAAGTGGGCAGTATGCAGGAAAATCCAAATCCTTAGCTGTAGTTTTCGCCCTGTTTCTAGGCGGTTTGGGAATCCACAAGTTCTACCTGGGCAAAAACGGCGCAGGCTTCCTTTATCTAATTTTCTGCTGGACTTTTATCCCGGTTATTCTCGGGGTATTCGATGCTTTCGTTTTGATGGGAAAAAGCGAACGCACTTTCACAGGTGGAGTTAGGCCGGGGATAGCAAGCGGTCTGGCAACAAATTCTGCTGGTGATGCAAAGGTCTTCTACAAGCAACCAGTTTTTTGGGTTGTGATAGTTGCGCTTGCGATTCTTGTTTTTGCGTTCAACATTCCGAGGACAGGCGAATCTAGCCCTGCAACGAATTCTACGCAATCGACAACATCACCTCGATCTACAGAAAAAGCCACAACTGAAGATTCAAGTTCTCAGTGCTTCAAGATCGAGACCAACATCATTATGATTCGTAACGTTTTTGACGAAGGTACGGCTTCTCCTAGACAGATTCAAGCAGTATTAGATTCGGCGGCTTCCGAGTGGGGTTTAATCGCCACATCCTATACAGGCTCAAAGTCTGAATGGTTAAAGAAGATGGCGGAACTTAGCACTGATTTGGGTAGCTACATAGCCACAGGCGAGCCTTCTAATGGAGAACTTTTGCTTGATCAGCTCTACAACAATTTTGCCCTGGCTGACAACTTCTGCGGCTAACTTCCAACAGGGATTTCCAGCGACAAATTGATTTGATTGGGCACGTATAGGGCACGAAACTCAGACAGAAAGAACAAAACCCCTATTTCTAGGGGCTTTTACTGGTGGGCGATACTGGGTTCGAACCAGTGACCTCTTCCGTGTCAGGGAAGCGCGCTACCACTGCGCCAATCGCCCGGGTTGTTGCTTCGAGGTGAAGACGGGATTCGAACCCGTGTACACGGCTTTGCAGGCCGCTGCCTCGCCTCTCGGCCACTTCACCGTCTGTACTTAGTTGCTAGAGAGCGGATGACGAGACTCGAACTCGCGACCCCAACCTTGGCAAGGTTGTGCGCTACCAACTGCGCTACATCCGCACGCTCTGTGAACAGAACTAGGAAATTATGACACAAAAAGTCCCGCGGTGTGAAGTCTTGCAGAACTTGATTTGCGATCATCCGGTCAGAAAGATGCTCCCTCAGCGACGCTGAGGGAGCATCTGAGTTTTTGCTAACTAGTCTCTGTCTTTGCCGAAGCTGTAGGCAAGCTCACCGTGAACCACGGTATCGATGCCTGCAATCTCATCCTCCGCCTTGACTCTGAAGCCAATGGTCTTCTCAATCGCGTAACCGATGATTAGGGCCATGACGAAGCTGTAAACCAAGACGGCAACCGAGCCAAGCGCCTGGATTCCGAACTGCTCCCAGCCGTAACCAAATGCCAATCCGACCCCATTACCAAAGATACCGATCCATAGGGTTCCAATTAGCCCACCCATCAGGTGGATTCCGACTACGTCGAGTGAGTCGTCGAATCCAAGGCTGAACTTGAGATCGATTGCCAAAGCACATACGACTCCGGCTACAGCACCAAGTGCAATTGCCCAAATCGGATCAACCGATGCACAAGCCGGGGTGATAGCCACAAGACCGGCAACAACACCAGAGGCAGCGCCGACGCTGGTTCCCTTGCCGTGCTTGATCTTCTCAATAGTGATCCACCCCAGCATCGCGGCAGCAGGCGCAGCAATGGTGTTGATGAAAGCAATGGTGGCTACTCCATCGGCTGCTAGCTCGCTACCAGCATTGAAACCGAACCAACCGAACCAAAGAAGCGCAACACCAATCAGCGTTAGAGGCACGTTGTGTGGCTGCATGATTCCTTTGGCGAAGCCAAAACGCTTACCTAGGACAATCGCCAGTGCCAGTGCAGCTGCTCCGGCGTTAATGTGAACCGCAGTGCCACCCGCAAAGTCAATTGCACCAAGCTTGTCGACAATCCAACCACCCTGATCGGATGGAATGAAGTTGAAGACCCAGCCAGCTACCGGGAAATAGACCAGGGTTGCCCAGAGGCCTGCGAACACCATCCAAGCGCCAAATTTTGCACGGTCAGCAACCGCTCCAGAGATTAGGGCTACCGCAATGATTGCGAATGTGGCTTGGAAAGAAACGAATGCCATCTCAGGGAATGCGCCAACCGGATCTGCAGCTTCGGCTACCTGGGCCGCTAATCCGATTGAATTGGTGTCGATTCCGATGATGTGTGGGATGCCCACCCAACCAGCATCATCGATATCGGCAAAGGTGATCGCGTAACCGTAAAGCACCCAGAGCACTGCCACAAGACCAAGCGAGCCAAATGAGAGCATCATCATGCTGACAACGCTCTTAGCCTTTACCAGTCCTCCGTAAAAGAATGCCAAGCCCGGTGTCATCAACAGCACAAGCGCAGCCGAAAACAGCACGAAAGCTGTGTTTCCCTGATCCATAGTCTTACCCTCTCGTAAAGTTAGACGAAGTCAATTGAATGAGTTCGTGAGCACATTCTGACCAAGCGAAGTTTCGACTTTGTGCGTAGTTTTGTTTCGGGCTTGTAAAAAGATGGAGGACTAATGAAGAGTGAGCGCTCGGCTGCTCTGGTCCTGATGGCGGCCGCGATCGCCGGTCTTGTGCTAGCCAATTCACCACTTGGTGAGCAGCTTCTCAACTTCAAAAACCTTTACATAGGAATTGAATCGCTTGGTCTAAAGCTAAGTCTCGAACACTGGGTTAGCGATCTCTTGCTCGCCACTTTCTTTTTGGTTGCTGGTCTGGAATTGAAGTACGAGCTGCGAAGCGGTGTGCTTTCAAAGCCATCCACAGCCCTAGTGCCGATTGTGGCAGCGCTCGGAGGAGTGATTGTTCCTGCAGCCATATTCGCTCTTCTAAATGCCGGGACAGACGGTCTTAGGGGCTGGCCAATCCCCACGGCCACCGACATCGCGTTCGCTCTTGGCGTGCTCGCAATTTTTGGCAGAGGGCTTCCGAAGCAGGCTCGCATCTTC
>CANESN010000022.1 GCA_947441105.1 Micrococcales bacterium | reverse complement strand
GTTATGACCATTTCTGGAGATGGCAAAATCCACGGCATCGATATCGATCTTTCAATCGGAGGAGAACTGGCTCCGGTTATTGCGGTGCTAGCCGCACTGGCAGATTCACCAAGTCGAATTACCGGTATTGCTCACCTGCGTGGTCACGAAACCGACCGACTTAGCGCGCTGACTAATGAGCTAAACAACCTTGGCGGAGATGTCAGCGAGTTGGAAGACGGTCTTGAAATTCGCCCCGCCAAATTGTCAGGCGGTAAGTGGCAGAGCTATGAGGATCACCGCATGGCGACCGCAGGTGCGATTCTTGGACTTCGTATTCCAGGCCTAGAGGTCGAGAATATCGCCACCACCTCAAAGACAATGCCTGAATTCACCAAGCTCTGGCAAGAGATGTTGGATTCTAAATGACCTGGATGTTTGAGCCGGGTCCAGGCATGGACCTCGATGAGGATGATGTTCGAATCCGCCCCAACCCAAAGGGTTCTAAACCCAGAACCAAGCGTCGTCCAACTCACGATGACGCCCTGATGGGCATGGTGCTGGAAGTTCACCTGGCGCGCTACAAGGTTTTGACCGAGGATGGCCGCGAAGTGCTTGCTACCTTGGCCAAAGAGCTTCGAAACAAAGGTTGCGTTACCTGCGATCGGGTCGCACTGGCTGGAGAAGTCTCCGACCAAAAAGGCACCCTTGCCAGAATTGTCAGGATCGAGCCTCGCACCACTGAGCTCACTCGCTCAAGCGATGAGAGTGATACCGGAGACCAGACCATCGTTGCCAATGCAGATCAACTTGCAATTGTCATGGCAGCTACCAACCCGGAGCCAAAACCTCGTTTGGTGGATCGCTATTTAGTTGCAGCAATGCACGCTGGCCTCAAGCCAATTTTGATCATGACCAAGTGTGACCTTGCCGACCCAGCGGACTTTATTCAGGGATTCGATGGCTTTGACCTAAAGGTCTTTAGGCACTCCCAAGCAAAACCAGACCTTGAGGGCCTGGAAGCGCTTCTTGCGGGAAAGACCACGGTTTTTGTTGGCCACAGCGGTGTCGGCAAGACATCTTTGATCAACCTTTTGGCACCGGACTATGTCCGAGCAACCGGCGAGGTAAACGAGGTAACCGGTAAGGGCAAGCACACCTCAAGTTCCGCCAAAGCCATTCCGGTGCGCGACGGCTGGATTGTTGACACCCCGGGAGTCAGAACCTTTGGACTTGCAGGTATTGATGCGATTGGGCTTCTCAAGGGGTTTGCGGATCTCGATTCCGCGAGCGCCGAGTGCCCGAGAGACTGCTCTCACTTAGCTGACTCCCCAGACTGCGAGTTGGATGTTGCGGTGGAGGCTGGAAAGCTTTCGGTATCGAGACTTGATTCTTTCCGACGACTGGTCTTGGCAATTGGGTCGATAGATTAAGCCTGATGATTAAAGATCTAGACCTTGCCCTCAAGATGGCAGACCACGCTGATGAGATTTCCCTCAAGCGTTTTCGCTCCCTGGGCCTTTTGGTCGAAACCAAGCCGGATCGCACCCCGGTAACAGACGCCGATCGAGCAGTTGAGGTCGAACTGCGCTCGATTGTCGCCGATTACCAACCAACCGACAGCTTTATTGGCGAAGAGTTTGAGAACACCGGATCTTCGAACCGAAACTGGATTGTTGACCCAATCGATGGCACCGCCAACTACCTAAGAGGTGTCCCAATTTGGGCCACTCTGATTGCCTTGCGAGTTGATGGCGTTATCACCACCAGTGTGGTTTCAGCGCCAGCCCTTGGAAGGCGCTGGTGGGCACAGCGTGGCAACGGCGCGTTCACCATGGACCTAGACGGCAGCGTGCGTTCTCTGCAGGTTTCCAAGATCTCTAAGCTCGAAGACTCTTCAATCTCCTATAACAGCCTGCAGCTTTGGGATCAGAGCGACAAGCTTCCTCAGCTGATTGACCTAAGCCGCAAGGTTTGGAGAACCAGGGCCTATGGCGATTTCTACAGCTACATGCTGCTTGCCGAAGGAAGCCTCGATCTGGTGGCCGAGCACGGATTGCAGATCTATGACATCGCAGCTCTAGTTCCGATTGTCGAGGAAGCCGGAGGCAAATTTACTGACCTTTCGGGCCCGCTTACTGACGATAGTTCTTCGGTTATGGCATCAAATGGTTTGCTGCACGCCCAGTTCCAGCAAGCACTGAAGTGAGAACTCAAAACCAAGCCCGCTTTTTAGCAATCGCAACGATTGCCCTGTTGGCAATAAACCTTCGAACCGCCGTTAGCTCAATTAGCCCGGTTGTGAGCTACATCCAGCAGGACATCTCACTGCCGATCGTCACCATAGGTCTATTAGGAATCGCAGCTCCGCTGTCTTTTGCAATTGCCAGTTCGCTTAGCTACCGTCCGGCAAGGCTCTTAGGTGTAGAGAAGACCCTGATGCTCACGGTGTTGATGATCATCCTGGGGCATCTTTTGAGGGCCTTCTCCTGGGATTCCACGGCACTGTTCTTTGGCTCGCTGTTGAGCCTTTTGGGTATGGGCATCGGCAATGTGCTGCTGCCGGTAATGGTTCGCAAATACTTTCCAAACCGAGTCGGTTTGGTCTCGAGTCTTTACCTAACCCTTACAGCGCTATCGGCAACCATGGCGTCGTTTGTTGCGGTGCCAATCTCCGAGGTAGCGGGTTGGAGATTCTCACTCGGGCAGTGGGCAATTTTGGCGTTTTTGACAATTGCTCCCTTGAGTTTCCTACTTGGTAACTCAAAACCGGAGATCAAAGCAGAGAAGGTTGCGGGCGATAAAGCCATCTGGCGCTCTCCCACTGCCGTTTCGATTGCCTTTATGCAGTCTGTGACGTCAATCATCGGTTACGTGTCTTTTGCGTGGCTACCGCTGATCCTGGTGGAACACCAGGGAGTGAGCGTTATTGAGGGCGGGCTGCTACTGAGCCTGTTTGCTCTGATTGGGCTGCCGATTTCGTTGATTATGCCGATTCTCAGTACGCGCTACCCGAAATCTCAGAGCTTGATAGTTTGGTTTTCGTTTGCCACTGGTGTCATCGGAACACTGGGCTTCCTGTTCGGAGATTCTTCGCTGACCTGGCTCTGGGTAATCGCATTCGGATTTGGGCCCTCCATGTTTCCACTGGCCCTAACGCTGTTCAATCTTCGATCTCGCGAGCGCTCGACGGTTCTGGCAGTGAGCGCATTTGGGCAGGGCGTTAGTTACACCACAGCATCCCTCGCCGTGTTTCTGGTGGGAGTACTCAGAGAGGTCACTGGTGGCTGGGACGCAGGCCTGTGGCTTTTGTTTGGATCTTGCCTAATTGCAATCCCGGTAGCCCTGCAAATCCGCAAGGGCCAAATGATTGATGATGAACTAGTTCGCTAGTTAGCGAACTCAACTCCAACTGCCGAGCACTTCTCACCGATAGAGGCAGTCAGCTCCGCAACCTTGGCCTTGGCGGTTTCAACCGATTCGGCAGATTCCACAATTGCGACCAGATCAGCCAGGTCTTGAGATAGCCCCGAGGAGAGCACGCCCCTAACCTGCTCGCCGATAAGAGCATCCACCTGGGCAATAAGTCCCGAGTCGACTAGCCCCTCTTGGTAGGCGGCAGCAGTTGCGGTTAGGGTCGATTCCATCGCGGTGCAGGCAGCGGCATCGGCAGCTGCGCTGACAAGGGCTTCTGGGCTGCAGGCAGTCAGGGTGAGGGTGGAAATAATGGCGGCGGAGGCGATCAGGATTCTCATAGTTTCCGAACCTATTTGAGAAACCTTATAAAAATCTGAGAGCCACGCGGAAACTATCGGTAACTCAAGGAAGGTTTGCCTCCCAGCGGGGTTAAACTTCCATGGTTTGCAAGTCTGGAGAAAAATGCGGGTCTATAACAACATCACCGAGGTTTTCGGTAATACGCCCTTGGTGAAGCTCAATCGAGTGCTCGATGGAGCGAAGGCAAATGTCTATGCCAAGTTGGAGTTCTATAACCCTTCTTCCAGCGTGAAGGACCGTCTAGCCATTGCCATGGTGAACGCCGCCGAGGAATCTGGTGAGCTAAAGCCAGGTGGAACGATCATCGAAGCCACCAGCGGTAACACCGGTATCGGTCTTGCCATGGTTGGAGCAGCTCGTGGTTACCGCACCATCATTGTTATGCCGGACTCGATGAGCCTAGAGCGCAAGATTTTGATCCGTGCCTACGGTGCTGAGCTGGTTCTAACCCCAGCAGCTTTGGGCATGAAGGGTTCGGTTGCTCACTCAGAAGAGCTCGGTCAGCAAATTCCAGGGGCAGTTTTGGTTCGTCAGTTTGATAACCCAGCCGGCCCAAAGATTCACCGCGAGACCACAGCCGAGGAAATCTGGCGTGACCTCGACGGTCAGGTCGATGCCCTTGTTGCCGGCAGCGGCACCGGCGGAACCATTACCGGAACTGGTCAAAGACTTAGAGAACTAAACCCAAACGTCAAGATCTTTGCGGTTCAGCCGGCATCTTCACCACTTCTCACCGGCGGTGAAGCAGCCGGTCACCCACTTGCTGGAATTGGCCCAAACTTCATCCCATCAATCTTGGACACCACTGTTTACGACGAGGTGCTCTCATCTTCAAACGGCGACGCGTTTGAGTACTCTCGTCGAGTCTCTGCCGAAGACGGCATCCTGGCGGGAATCTCCTCCGGTGCCGCGGTCTGGGCAGCGCGCGAGGTTGCGCACCGCGAAGAGTTCGCCGGCAAGAACATAGTGGTAATCATTCCATCGTTCGGAGAGCGCTACGTATCGTCAACTCTCTACCGTGACCTGCAAGAGGAATACCAAACCAAACAGTGAGAATCTTCGAGGACATCAAGGTAGGACTTGAGCGCGATCCCGCAACTCGCAGCGCGCTCGAGCTAATTCTCACGTCTCCAGGACTTCATGCCATCTGGGCTTACCGCATCGCTCATGGGATGTGGAATCTAAAGCTTCGCATTCTCAGCCGCATGCTGTCTAACTGGGCAAAGTTTTGGACCGCAATCGAGATTCATCCGGGCGCAGTAATTGGCCGACGTTTTGTGATTGACCACGGAGTTGGCGTTGTGATTGGCGAGACTGCAATTATCGGCGAAGACGTTTTGATGTATCACGGCGTAACCCTTGGTGGAAAGACCTTGGAGGCAGTGAAGCGTCACCCGACCATCGGCGACAGAGTGACTTTGGGTGCTGGTGCGAAATTGATTGGCAACATCACCATCGGTAATGACTGTGCGGTGGGTGCAAATGCTGTGGTCACCAAGAGCATGCCGGCTGGAACGGTTGCAGTTGGCTTCAACGCAAGGTTGCTGAATCTAACCGGTGACGAGTTCTACGTAATTTAGTTTTCCGCTGTTCTTGAAGTAAAGGCATGACCAGTTTTTATCAATACCAACCTGCCTAGTGCCCTGCACCCCAGCTTGCCTCATGATCTTCCAGGTCATATCTCTAGATAGATCAGTTCCGAGGTGGGGCTTCTTTGGGTAGAAGACCCAAAACGTCAGCTTGCGTTCCCAAAGCATTTTGAGATCTGCCGCAGCCTTCTCGAGCTGAGCGGAGTTCTCAACAAAGTACAAAAGAGCAGAGGACTTGCCCTCGGCAACCAGCTCGGCTGCTGCTTCCAGGGAGGCGGCCCAGGGATGAATATCTCCCAGGTCAACATCCGCGGGAAGATTCACGCACGGTACCTGTATGCCGTCAGCAAGGAACATTTTCTTCGAAAGAGTCACGGAGAAATAGTAGGCAAACTTGAGTTTGTTTACCTGCCGTTAACCAAAGAATTAACTTAGTAAAGCCTAAAGTCCAGATCTGAGTATTTCTCGCTTAGTTGTTTGAGTCTCAGTTCTACTAGCTTCTAGGACGCAATTCCGCGACCATTGGGCAAACAAATGGGTCTACGTTGTTGCTTAGACCTACCTTGTTTAGGTGCTGCATGATCACCTTGTAGCTGGAGAGCAAGTTCATCTCAACCAGCGTGACGTCGTTCTGACGGCAGTACTCGGCAACTATCGCGTGAGTCTTTCGCAAGAACGGTCTGGCCATCGAAGGGAACAGGTGGTGTTCAACCTGGTAGTTCAATCCACCCATGAGGTTGTCCTTCAGCCAGCTGCCCTTGATGTTGCGAGAGGTTAGCACCTGGCGGGAGAAGAAGTCCAAGCTGGAATCTTTCTCAACCAGCGGCATGCCCTTGTGGTTGGGAGCAAAGGCTGCCCCCATAAAGAAACCAAAGCTCATCATCATTACAAACCACATAGCCACTGCCCAAAATGGACCAAACATAATCGCCAGCACAACGTAAGGTGCGAACTGACGAATCAGCATTAGCGAGAATTCCAAGATTCGAATACCAATGGAGCGATCTTTACGACCCATTCCGGCTACCGAGTCCAATAGCAAGTCAAAACCGGTGAATAGCAAAAGCAGTGGGAACAGGTAACCCTGGCGATCTGAGAACCAGCGCTCCATGCCCTTCTTAGACATTTTTGACTCGGTTGTGAAGCTCAAAACACGAATCGCAATATCTGGATCCTCGCCAATTTGGTTTGGTCGCTGGTGGTGCTTATTGTGCTTTTTTAGCCAAAAGCCGTAAGACAAACCTGCAAAGAGATTTGCCAAAATCAAACCGGTCCAGTCGTTTAGCTTGTTGTTCCTAAAGATCTGTCGGTGGGCTGCCTCGTGTGCGATGAAGCCGTACTGAGCGCTCATCACGCCGAGCAGCGCCACGATTGCGAAGGCCAGAACCATCCACCAACCGTTGAGAGTTGCTGCCCAGGCTAGAAAGCCAGCACCGGTCCACAAAGCGGATGCAATTACGCTAATGACGACTAGTCGAATGATGTAAAAGCTTGGTTTCTTCTTGAGGTAGCCAGCGTCTCGAACCAGGTTTAGCACCTGGGAGAAATTGGAGTGAGTACCGGTAAGAGTTGCAGTCATTTACAGAGTCTATGCGAAGGTCCTGTTACCCATACCCCGACACAGCAAACTCACTGCTTATAAGAATCGACTTCGATTTCGACCAGCATTTGAGGGTTTATGAACCTAAGCCCTGCCAGCATGGTTAGAGCTGGTCGGATCTCACTAAAAAGTTCGCCGTTCGCCTTACCGGCGCCATCCATATCGCTCTCGTTGGCCAGGTAAATTCGGATTCGGATTATGTCCTGGAGTGAGTGACCAGCCTGTGCAAGGGCCTTCTCGATGATTCCAAAAGCCACCTTGGTCTGACCATAGGCATCGCCCTCGTGTTGCAATTTGCCATCAACGGTCGCGGTGGTTCCCGCAACATGAACAAACGGTCCGGTCACTGTGGCTCTGGAGTAACCAACCACCGACTCCCAAGGACCACCTGATGAAATCAATTTGTCTGCCGCCATGTGCCGCTCCTTCAAATCTAGAATGCCAAGAATAGCGGCCAAATAGGCGGGGATTTGCCGTCCCGCTTTCAGGCTGGAGTCGTGGTCGACTCCCTAGAGCTCATCTTTCATCTGAGTGAAATATGGAGTGAGCTTTTCATAGAAGCTAGTTGTGGAAAGGCCATAAGTCTTTTGGAAATTTGCCTCCCAGTCGGAAGACGTTTCAAAAGACTTGTACAGTTCAGAAAATTTGTCGTGACCATACACACTTACCAATACTTCGCTGGCATAGCTCCCCAGTAGGTAGGCAAGTGCTGTGCTCGATGGACCTCGTGCACCGACCTCAATGAGCTTCATTAGCTGCACAGTGCTCGAAGCGCTTGCTGAGCTAATGACTTCCTTGAGGTTTTTGCTTTGGAAGTTGACCGAAACCAGAGAACTAGCGTCGCTAGCAAACTGGCGGTGCATGCCTTTTCGGATTGACTTAGAGATGTCCGCGGGGAAGTATCCGGTGGCCTCGCCGTAAAACTGAGCACTTCCCTCTAAGAGCCACAGTGGCATTGAGTAAATATTTAAGCCGGACAGCTTTATCTGGGCAAGGTGGGTGAACTCATGACCCGCGGTGGACTTATTCCAACCATTTCGATCCAGCATCATGCCTTGTTCAAAAACATAGGCACCATTTCGTCCCGTGGTTGCGGTTGCGTTTCCGCAGAAGTTCAGAGTGCAGCTTGCGTTGATGCTGGACCATTCAACGGGATTGCCCGATTCGGATCGGTAGGTGGTTGCGGCCCATTCCAAATCTGGCTGAACGTACCAAATGATTGTGACACGATCGGTTGGACTAAAGGCAGGTCCCCAAAGGTCAATGGCCTTCTGCAGATTCAGCTTGACGGAATCCACGGCGCCCTCAGAAACGTTGGCCCCAACTAGGTACTTCACGTTTAGAGCGCTGGTTCCATTTTTCACGAGAGACTCGGCGACCGATGCTCTCGAGAAGTCGTAAACAGCTTTCGCATCAAGGCTGTCCAGGGTTGGTTTCGCAACAGGTGTTGGAGTCGGGGTCGGTGAAGGGGTTGGCTTTTGTATGGTTACGGGCTTGTTCCATAATGATTTCTTACCGGTCTTGACACAGGTGTACTTCTTGGTTCCCACTACCTGAATCTTGCCGACCGGCTTACAAACCGCCCCGGTTTTTGCAGCAGGAGCGGGTTTTGGCGCAGCTCCCGAGCTAATCGGCGCGATAGAAAATGCGAGGACCGTTGCAAGAACCAGTCCCAGAATTCTCTTCACGATGTCCCCCGATGTTGACATTCAAAATACAGGAACTAGACGTTGAAGCGGAACTCCACCACGTCGCCGTCGTTCATAACGTATTCCTTGCCCTCCATACGGACCTTGCCTGCAGCCTTGGCATCAGCCATTGAGCCTGCGGCGTCTAGATCTGCAAAAGACACAACCTCTGCCTTGATAAAACCGCGCTCGAAGTCGGTGTGGATTACACCGGCTGCCTGCGGAGCCTTCCAGCCCTTGCGGATGGTCCATGCGCGAGACTCTTTTGGACCTGCGGTTAGGTAGGTCTGAAGTCCAAGGGTCTGGAATCCAACGTGAGCGAGCTGGTCAAGACCAGATTCTTCCTGGCCAAGCGACTGCAATAGCTCCTGCGCCTCATCGTGGCTGAGGTCAATCAACTCGGACTCGACCTTGGCGTCTAGAAACACGGCCTGTGCCGGCGCTACCAGAGCTGCAAGCTCAGCACGCTTCTCTGGGCTGGTGAGGACTGCCTCATCGACGTTGAAAACAAAAAGGATTGGCTTTGCGGTTAGCAGACCCAGGTCCTTGATTGGACCGAGGTCGACCTTGCTCAAGGAGAGCGGAGTGCCGTCGTTTAGAACTTTCAGTGCTTCATCGATGGTTTCTAGGACCTCAGGCTCAGTCTTTTTGCCCTTTACCTCTTTTTCAACGCGAGGTCTGGTTTTTTCCAGGGTCTGAAGATCGGCCAGGATCAGCTCGGTGTTGATGGTTTCTATATCGCTCTTCGCATCGACCTTGCCATCAACGTGGACCACGTCTGAGTCTGCAAAGCCACGCACCACCTGGGCGATGGCGTCTGCCTCACGGATGTTAGCTAGGAACTGGTTGCCCAATCCTTCACCCTCGCTCGCACCTCGAACGATGCCAGCGATGTCAACGAATGACACTGGAGCAGCCAGAATGCGCTCAGATCCAAAAATCTCAGCTAGGCGCGTGAGCCTGGCATCTGGAAGGTTCACGACACCAATGTTTGGTTCGATGGTTGCGAATGGGTAGTTCGCCGCCAGAACGTTGTTCTTGGTTAGTGCGTTGAAGAGGGTCGACTTGCCAACATTTGGCAGTCCCACGATTCCGATAGTTAAGGCCACCGCGAAAGTTTATTGCTTCATAATTGCCTGATGGCCCTGGACTTTACGGCAATTGACTTTGAAACCGCGAACGGATCTCCCGCATCGCCCTGTGCAGTGGGGTTGGTTCGGGTGCGCGATGGTCAGATTCAAGAGTCACTTTCGATGCTATTTCAACCCCCTTTTCCGAATAACTGGTTTCATGAGGGAAATATCCGGGTCCACGGGATTCACCCAGAAGATGTAATTGATGCTCCGAACTGGGAAGACGTTCTTCCGGATCTTTTGCTTTTCACCGAGGGACTGCCATTTGTGGCACACAACGCATCCTTTGATATGGGAGTGCTTAGAGCATCCGCGGAGGCGGTCAGCTTTGACCTGCCGGATCTCAGCTATGCGTGCAGCCTGTTGATGGCAAGGCGAACCTATGCGCTGGAAAGCTACCGACTAAACGCCGTGGCGT
>CANESN010000021.1 GCA_947441105.1 Micrococcales bacterium | reverse complement strand
TCCCACGCCCAATGGCTCGCCCGGGTAACAACCCATTTAGCTCGAACCAGGGCATGGGCCGCGGCCCTCGCCCAGCTGGTGGAGCTCCACGTCCAGCCGGTGCAGCCGGTGCAGCCGGTGCTCGCCCAGGTCAGGGTGGTGCTCCTCGTCCGGGTGGTGCTCCTCGCCCAGGCGGCGCACCTCGTCCAGCCGGTGCTGGTTTTGGTAGTCCACGTCCAGGCGGTGCTCCGGGATTCGGTGCACCCGGTGCAGGTGCTCCGGGCGGTCGTCCAGGTCCTGCAGGTCGCGGAGGTCGAGGTGCGGGTACCGCAGGTGCATTTGGAAAGGGTGGCTCGAAGAACAAGGGCCGTAAGTCCAAGCGCACTAAGAGAGAAGAATTTGAGCAGAGATCTGCACCGAGCCTCGGTGGTGCAGTGGTGCCACGCGGCGACGGTAACACCGTTGTTCGCATCCGCCGCGGAGCTTCGATTCAGGACTTCGCAGACAAGATTGGCGCTAACGCCGGCCAGTTGATTACCGTGCTGTTCCACCTGGGTCAGATGGCTACCGCCACTGCATCCTTGGATGAGGACACCTTCCAAATTCTCGGTGTTGAGCTCGGCTACAAGGTCGAGGTCGTTTCCCCTGAGGACGAAGAGCGCGAGCTATTCGAAGGCTTTGGCTTGGACATCTCAACCGGCATTGAGGATGAGGATGACGAGGACCTACAGCCAAGGCCTCCAATCGTCACCGTAATGGGTCACGTTGACCACGGTAAGACCAAGCTTTTGGACTCGATTAGAAGTGCGAACGTGGTTGCTGGCGAAGCCGGTGGAATTACTCAACACATCGGTGCTTACCAGGTTCACACCACTCACGAAGGCATCGAACGCGCCATCACCTTTATTGACACCCCGGGTCACGAGGCGTTCACCGCCATGCGTGCTCGTGGTACTCAGGTGACCGATATTGCAATCTTGGTGGTCGCAGCTGACGACGGAGTTATGCCTCAGACTATTGAGGCGCTAAACCACGCTCAGGCCGCTCAGGTCCCAATCGTGGTTGCAGTGAACAAGGTCGACAAGGAGGGTGCAAACCCTGCCAAGATTCGTCAGCAGCTGACCGAGTTTGGTTTGGTTGCCGAAGAATACGGTGGCGACGTAATGTTCGTTGACGTCTCGGCACTAAAGAACGAGGGTATTGACCGTCTGCTGGATGCAGTTCTGCTAACCGCAGATGCTGCGCTAGACCTTCGCGCTAACCCTGATCGCGATGCTCGCGGTGTTGCGATTGAAGCCAACCTAGACCGCGGTCGCGGTTCGGTTGCAACCGTTCTGATTCAGTCCGGAACCCTTGAGGTTGGTGACGCAATCGTTGCCGGTAGCTCACACGGTCGTGTTCGTGCGATGTTCGATGAGAATGGTGTCGCGGTTGAGAAGGCATACCCTTCCCGTCCGGTTCAGGTTCTTGGTCTTCAGTCAGTGCCGCGCGCTGGTGACACCTTCGTGGTGGCAGAAGACGAGCGTCAGGCACGCCAGATCGCCGAGAAGCGTGAAGCCGCTGACCGAAATGCGCTATTGGCCAAGACTCGCAAGAAGCTATCGCTTGAGGACTTCACCAAGGCACTTGAAGAGGGCAAGGTTGAATCCCTTAACCTCATCATCAAGGGTGACGTTTCCGGTGCCGTTGAGGCCCTGGAAGACAGCTTGCTCAAGATTGTGGTCGACGATTCAGTTCAGCTTCGAATCATCCACCGCGGTGTTGGTGCGATTACTGAGTCTGACGTCAACCTGGCAACTGTTGACTCTGCAGTCATCATTGGTTTCAATGTTCGCCCAGACAACAAGGCCAGAGAGCGTGCCGACCGCGAAGGCGTCGACGTGCGTTTCTACTCGGTCATCTACAACGCGCTTGATGACATCGAGAGCTCGCTCAAGGGCATGCTCAAGCCAGAGTACGAAGAGCAGCAGATGGGTACCGCAGAAGTGCGCGAGATCTTCCGCTCCTCCAAGTTCGGCACCATCGCAGGTTCATACGTTCGCTCGGGTCTAATCCGACGTAACGCATTGGCTCGCGTGTTGCGTGATGGCGTGATGATCAAGGAAGGTCTGAAGGTTGACTCCTTGAAGCGATTCAAGGATGACGCGACCGAAGTGAAGACCGACTACGAGTGTGGTATCGGTCTTGGTGACTTCAACGACATCTTGGTCGATGACGTAATTGAAACCTACGAGATGGTCGAGAAGCCGAGGGTCTAGTGGTTGATCACGCACGCGCTCGCAGGCTAGGGGAGCGAATCAAGGTATTGGCCGCAGAGGCTATGGAAAAGGTTGTAAAAGACCCGGACCTAGGTTTTGTGACCATTACCGATGTTCGTGTCAGCCCGGACCTCTCGCAGGCAAAGCTTTACTTCACCGTCTTCGGTAGCGCCGAGGACCTTGAGGTTTCAAAAGATATTCTGGAGAGCCACAAAGGCAAGCTTCGCAGCGAGATCGGTCGCCACCTTGGCATTCGCATCACGCCATCGATCGAGTTCATCAACGACGAGGTGCCGGTTGCTGCCGGTGCCATGGCTGATCTTTTGGCCGAGGCAAAGCGTCGCGATGCCGAACTGGAAAAGATTGCCAAGAACGCTGCGCCTGCCGGCGATGCCGATCCGTACGTCAAGCCAAAGACCTCGGAAGAGTAATGCCTTCCGCACTGGTGCTGATCGATAAGCAGCAGGGTTGGACCAGCCACGACGTGGTTGCAAAGCTGCGCGGCATTTTGGGCACCAGAAAAATCGGTCACGCCGGCACTTTGGACCCAATGGCCACCGGCCTTTTGGTTCTAGGCGTTGATGGCGGCACAAAGTTGCTGCAGTTCATTTCCGGTAGCGATAAGCAGTACATCGCAACCATTCGCCTGGGCGCTTCAACCCACACGGACGATGCGGAAGGCGAGATCCTTTCCTCAGCTTCCGCACTAGCGGTCACCAAAGAGCAGATCGATGCTGAGATTGCAAAACTGACCGGTGAAATAACACAGGTTCCATCATCGGTCAGTGCAATCAAGGTCGAAGGCAAACGTGCTTATGACCTGGTGCGTGAAGGCCAAGAGGTTGAGCTAAAGGGCCGCCAGGTTAGGGTTTCCACTTTTCAAAGGACATCTGACCTCAGACAAGTACAAGACTTTCTAGATTTCGATGTCGTGGTTGACTGTTCTTCCGGCACCTACATCCGAGCACTCGCTCGTGACATTGGTGCAGCCTTAGGTGTTGGCGGTCATCTGACGGTGTTGCGAAGGACCAAGATCGGCAACTTCGATTTGGCTCACGCCACCGAAATCGATAAGCCACCAGTTGTGATTCCACTTAGTGAAGCAGTGCTAAAGCTGTTTCCAGCCATCGAGCTAACTGAGGCTCAAGCTCAGGATATTGTTCACGGCAAGCGCATTAACTCAGAAGCAAATGGGATCGTCGCTGCCACCTGGAACTCAGAGCTGCTAGCCGTGCTAGAGCCGGTCGGGAATGAGCTCAAATCAGTTGTCGTATTCCCGGAGGTCTTCAATGGTTGAGTGGTGGTACCAGGCCCAACTCTGGTTTGGTGTTGTAGCTGGGTTATTGCTGGTTGTAATGGGACTGATCGGTCGCAAGCCATCTGGCTTCTCGTTGGCACTGGTTGCCGGTAGCGAATTCGGATTACTGATGCAGCTAATTGCATCGATCACTCTGGTGATTTTGGGGGAGCGGGCCAATCTCGACACCTGGGAGTTCTTCGGCTATTTGATTGTGGCGCTAATGGTGCCATTAGCAGCAGCGCTTTGGGCACTTATTGACCGCAATCGCTGGTCTACTGTGGTTATGGGGGCTGGAATCTTGACTGTGACAGTAATGCTGGTTCGCATGCAACAAATCTGGAGTGGAACTCCAGTTTCATTCTCGTAACTCTCGCTCGTAGTTAACCTTTCGTTAACCTTCTGTTCGTGGAAATTCAACCCACAGACTCCACGCTAGAGAACATGTCAAATGATGTCGCGCCAAAGCGCCTAAAGCTGCGCAGCAAGCCATCTCGCACCGCGGACAAAGTGTTCTTTGCGGTTGCCAAGGCAGCCGGCTATTCCTCATTCGTTTTGGTAGCCGCAATTCTGTTCTTCTTGATGCTTCGCGCCTGGCCGGCTTTTGAATCTCAAGGCGTGGTGAACTTCATCTTTGGAGCGGGCTGGAACTCAACCACTGACCCACAGATTTTCCACCTGGGGCCAATGCTTTATGGATCACTCCTTATCGCCGCAATTGGTGTGGCACTTGCAGTTCCGATGGCCATTTCAATTTCCTATTTCATCTCGTTCATTGCGCCTGAGCGTTTGGCCAAGGTGGCAACCGTAGTCGTTGACCTGTTGGCCGCCATCCCTTCGATCGTGATCGGACTATGGGGCTTGGGTGTCTTCTCCCCGGTAGCTGCCGAATGGGGAAGGATGCTAAGCGAGGCACTCGGCTTTATCCCAATTTTCAGCAACGCGGTGGACATCTTCCTGCGCTCGCCATTTATTGCATCGCTAGTAATTGCTGTAATGATCGTGCCGATTATCGCTTCGATCACCCGAGAGATCTTCTCTCAGATGGATCAGGAAATCATCAAGGGTGCAATGGCTCTTGGTGGCACCAGGGAGTCCATCTTCCGCAAGGTGATTCTGCCTACCGCATCCGGCGGAATCGTCGGTGGAGTGCTTTTGGCTCTTGGGCGTGCTATGGGTGAGACCGTGGCAATCTTCTTCGTACTGAACCTAACCTTCGACGATTTCAACTGGTTCAAGATTCTTGAGCCATCCGGTGGTGCGGTCGCATCGCTGGTGCTAGCTCGATTCAACGAAGCGCTAGACACCGAACTTTCTGCCCTACTCGCCGCCGGTGTGGTGCTGTTCGTAGTGACTTTGATTGTCAACACGATCGCCTCTTACATCGTTGCTAAGGCTCAGCCTTGGAGGAAGCTATGACCGACACACTTGCACAGCCAAGACCAAAGAACGCTGCTCCCTGGGAGAAGCTGGGAAGCCGGGTTCGTTTTGCCTCTTGGATCACATCTTTGGTTCCAGCAGCAATCTTTGTGGCGGCTTGGCTTGGGTTGCAGCTTGACTTCATGGCGGCACTGTTAACAATCTTCTTGCCGATTCAGTTGGCCTTTGGTGCATGGGCAGGTTTTTACTCCTACGGTCGCAAGGGCGTCAACGATGGCCTATTAATGGTCGTCACCTTCTTCTTCTCGACCTTCGTGCTGGTGCTTTTAGCATCGGTTATCTGGAGCGTTATCTCCGAAGGCGCGGCCGCGCTTTCACCGCACTTTATCTACCAAAACAATCGCTACATCACCGGAACAACCGGACTTGAGATTGGTGGAGCGGGTCACGCGATTCTTGGTTCCGTAATCATTACCGGAATCACGACCGTCATTACAGTTCCGCTGGCTATTGCAACCGCTGTTTACCTAACCGAGACTCGCGACGGTGCCAGGGGGGTAGTGCGCACTTTGCTACAGGCCCTAGCTGGTTTGCCTTCGGTTGTGGCGGGTCTGTTCATCTACTCAATGTTGATTGTTAGCGGCTGGTCTAGCCAGGTGGGCGTCATGGCATCGCTTTCGCTTATCCCGCTAATGCTTCCTACCATCTCGCGTGTTGCCGAAGAATCGCTGCGTTTGGTTCCGAGTGAACTGCGCAACGGAGCGCTAGCTCTGGGCGCTCCAAGCTACAAGGCATTCTTCATGGTTACTCTTCCAGCTGCGAAGTCTGGAATCGTAACCGCTGTGCTTTTGGGTGTGGCTCGAATCATTGGTGAGACGGCTCCGCTGATCTTGACTGCGGTCATTGCCAACGAAACCAACGCGAACCCATTGGCAGGCGGAATGGCAACCCTGCCTACCTACATCTACAACTTCCTATACCTAGGAGATGCAACAAGCTTGCAGCGTGCCTGGGGAGCAGCTCTTGTGCTGTTGATCTTTGTTGGAATCCTGTTCGTCGGAGCGCGTGTAGCTTCAGCCACTCGCGTCGGCTCAAAGCCAAAGAGGAGAAAGAAATAATGAGCAACCTCAATCACCTAGAGACCAAGGATATCAATGTTTGGTTTGGTGAGCGCCACGTTCTGCGTGATGTCTCCTTGCAGTTCCAGAACAATCACGTCACCGCGCTAATCGGACCATCCGGTTGCGGTAAGTCAACCTTTATCCGCACCCTGAACCGCATGCACGAGCTCATCCCAAGCGCTGGCCTCAGCGGTCAAGTTTTGCTAAACGGCGAGGACATTTACGCTCAGGCGGTGGACCCGGTGAATGTTCGCATCAACATCGGCATGGTGTTCCAGAAGCCAAACCCGTTTCCTACTATGACAATCAGGGAGAACATCCTGTCCGGCCTAAAGCTCTCAGGTCGCAAGATTGAGGATGGCGATGGATTGGTTGAGACGTCGCTCCAGCGCGCGTCGATGTGGAACGAAGTCAAGGACCGTCTTTCTGAGCCTGCACTATCGCTCTCCGGTGGCCAGCAGCAGCGTCTATGCATCGCAAGATCATTGGCCATGGACCCGAATGTGCTATTGATGGACGAGCCTTGTTCGGCTCTTGACCCAGGATCCACTCGCCGCATCGAGGAGACCATCCTGGAGCTGAAGGAGAACATGACCATCGTCATCGTTACCCACAACATGCAACAGGCTCAGCGCGTTGCTGACTCGACAGCATTCTTCCTTTCCGAGAACGGAAACCCAGGCGAGGTTGTCGAATTTGACACCACTGAGAATGTCTTTATGCGTCCAAAGGACGACCGTACAAACGAGTATGTAAATGGACGATTTGGTTGATGTTCACCATTGGTTAACCTGCTGAACAGGGTGGGTTAATCCTGGAACTCGAGAATACAATCCGTCATCCAGACTTTCTAAAAGGAGAAACAATGCGTTTGAGCAAGATTGCCAGCATTTCCGCTGGTGCAGCGCTAATCGCAGCAACCGCTTTTGGCGGATCAGCTGCAATGGCAGAGACCATCACCGGTACCGGTGCTAGCTACACCCTTTCACTTCAGACCGAGTGTGCCGCTGCGTACACCGCGCACCAAGTGACTTACGTTTCCAAGGGTTCAACCACTGGCCGTTCGGACTACTCGAAAGGCGTTAGCGACTTCGGTGGATCTGACATCATTTTCAAGCCTTCTGAAGTCAAGCCAAAGAACTTCACCTACGTACCTCTACTCGGTGGACCAATTGCTATCTCTTACAACATCGCAGGCCTTACCCGCCTAAACCTAACCGCAGCAGTGATCAGCGACATCTACCTGGGCAAGATCACCAAGTGGAACGACAAGGCGATTGTCGACTTGAACAAGAGTGCAAAGGCTCTTCTTCCAGACGCGACCATCACCCCGGTTTACCGTTCGGACGGCTCTGGTACCACCGCTAACTTCACCAACTACCTAAAGCAGGTAGCTGGCAGCGCATGGGCATTCAGCGACGCATTCAAGACTGCAGCAACTGGTGTTGTCGGTGTTGGTGCCAGCGGTAACTCTGCTGTTGCAACCACCATCAAGTCGACCGCTAACTCTTTCGGTTACATCGACCTTGCGGATGCAAACAAGAACGCTCTACCAATCGCACACCTACAGAACGGTGCCGGCCAGTTCCTAAAGCCAACCATCGCAAACTCTAAGGCATTCATTGAGGCTACCTCGATGAAGGCCACCGGTGAGGTTGTATTCGACTACAACAAGAAGCTAAACGGCGCTTACAACCTGTCGCTAGTTTCTTACGGAATCGCTCCAACCAAGGCTGGCACCGCGAAGGCTGACGCTGTTCGCGAGTACCTGACCTACTTCATCAAGGACTGTGCACCTTCAAAGGCTGCAGCTGTCGGTTACGTAGCGCTATCTGGAAAGTTCCAGACCACCGCTCTGAAGCTGGTTTCCAAGGTCGACTAAAACAATATAAAATGATTCAAAACATCTGGGGTGCGGTAATTCCGTGCCCCAGATGTTCCATTTGGAGGGAAAGTAAATGCGCCGCTTAGTTTCTGCAATCGCACTGTCGGGAGCAATCCTGGCAACCTTGACAGCCTGCGACCCTCCAATGCCTGACTCCCTTTTGGTTGAGTTGGCAGAACGAACCGTGGTCTGCCCCGAGAGTGCTGTAGACGTTTCGGTCACAGAGTCTGTGCTTGATGTCTCAAGCTTCTGGAATGACAGCATTACCAACGCCTGTGCAATTAGCCTGAACATAGTTGAAGAGGCCGCAAGCGGCATTCAAATAACCGATCACGAGTCCTTCAAATGCGAGCCGTTCCTAACCGTGCCGGTAGCGATGGATGCAGCGGTGATTTCCTTCATGGTCGGCGATAACTACGAGCTCACTCTTGATGCGCCGACGCTTGCCGGAATCTTCTCTGGCGCAATTACCAACTGGTCAGACCCAGCTATGGTCGCGCTGAATGAATACGCGATCTTGCCCGACCAGGAAATTGTTGTTTCACCATCTGCGCTAGGCCCTGCTAGAGATGCCATGGAGACATGGCTAGAAGGCGAGATCGGGGCGGATCTCGACTTGAGTTTTATCGAAGATTCTCCAGGTCTGGAGTCTGAGAGGCTTTACGCCCTGGCAGACGGCGAGATTCGAATCACTGCTTTTTCGAGCACGCTAACAACCGGTTACCCACTGGCGAATATCGCAACCATTCCTGGAGATCTGGCAAGTGTCGTGGTTCCTGATGCTCGTTTGATTCAGACCGCAGGTACGCAGGTTGATGTGGTCAAAGACCTAGATGCGCAAACCGTGAACTTTGTCTACAACAAGGAAAACGAAGTGAAGCCGCTTCTGGGTGCCGTAGATGCTCTGGTGCCATACGCTCCTGTTTATGCCATCAAGATGGGTCTTTGCGGTGAGGACACTGTAGATCTTCGCAATACCGCCCGTTACCTTCTGCGTCTTGATGCCCAGGGTGTAGTCGCCACCGGTGTCTCATCTCCGCTACCGGAGCACATCCGAATCGCAGCCGCAGCTCTGATTGATGCTGGAAACCCAAGCATCGACCTCGATGCTGAGGTAACTCAGTAGCTCTCAATTACACTTATCCGGTGCCAAAACAATCCTTGGGTGTCGGAAGAGTGTTGATTGCTATCTACGCAGTCTTTGCAGTCTCCGCTACCGCTAGGGCTAGCTACCAGCTAATTCGTGAGTTTGACCAAGCTCCGCTGGCATATTCGCTCTCTGCAATCTCAGCCGTGGTCTATTTGCTGGCCACCTACTCGCTTTCAAAGCCGGAGCCAAAGTGGCAGCGCGTAGCTTTGTTTACGATCTGGTTTGAACTTGTGGGTGTGATAGCTGTTGGGTCGCTGAGTTTGGCTTTGCCGCAGTATTTTGCCCATCCTTCGGTTTGGTCGAATTTCGGTGCGGGTTATGCCTTTATCCCGCTACTGCTTCCAATACTTGGATTGCTCTGGCTTAGGAAGCGCAATGCTTGAAATAACTAACCCGTCTGAAATCGACCTTGAATCAAGCCCTGGCACAGCAATTGCCATTGGCAAGTTTGATGGCCTTCACCTTGGGCACCAGCAGCTGATTCACGAACTAATGGAGTATTCCGAGGAGGCCGGCTTGGTGCCGGCTGTCATCACCTTCGATCGTCACCCAAAGGCTCTATTAGATCCCGAGAATTGCCCTCGGCCAGTTATCGGGCCTAGACAAAAGGCTGCACTTATGACCGAGGCAGGGGTAGAGATTCTATTGACTCTGCCATTTACACAGGAGCTTGCAGACCTCAGCCCAAAGGACTTTATTGAGCAGGTGATTACCCCGCTCGGTGTGAAGATGATCTTCGTTGGTGAAGGCTTTAGGTTTGGAAGCCACGGCACCGGGACTGTAAATGATCTAAGGGACTTCGGTCCGCAGTTTGGTTTTAGAGTGCGCGAGGTTGCGCACGTGCAGGCCGCCGGTCGAAAAATCTCATCTACTGACCTAAGGGCGATTCTCGATGCTGGAAAGGTCGAGGTTGCGAGCTTGCTTCTCGGACGCAATCACCAGGTGACCGGAATCGTTGAGCACGGTCGAAAGCTTGGTAGAACCCTTGGCTTCCCGACCGCAAACATTTCTAGAAGTGCGGAAGGTTATCTTCCGGGAGATGGCGTCTATGCCGGCTACCTGTATGCCGAAGGAGTTCGCTATCCCGCTGCTCACTCGGTTGGCACCAACGACACCGTCGGGCAGGTG
>CANESN010000020.1 GCA_947441105.1 Micrococcales bacterium | reverse complement strand
TGACTGGTTTGGCTCGATGGGTCGAACCTGGGGCGATGACCCACTTGCCGATCAAGCGGTCGGCGGGGCCTTTGCCTGGGGCGTGGGAGAGATTCCAACTCTGATCATTACCCTTGTGGTCGTCTACCAGTGGTACCAGAGCGATGTTCGAGAGCGTCGCAGGCTAGATCGAGCATCTGACCGCGGTGGCAACCAAGATGTTGAGGATTACAACAAGATGCTCGAAGAGCGAGCAAAGAAACAGGACAAACGCCGATGATCATCGAGCTATCCGGCGAACAGCAGTCGCTATTTGAATACATTGAGCAAACCGATGCCCACGTCTTTGTAACCGGCCGCGCCGGAACCGGTAAATCGACCCTACTCTCTCACCTAACCGCCAACTCCGAGAAGCGCTTTGCGGTTTGTGCTCCAACCGGAGTTGCAGCGCTAAACGTCGGTGGCGTGACCATCCACTCGCTTTTCACCTTCCCATTTGGCGTCTTGGGTGAGGTCGACATCGGTAAGCACCTGAATCGCCGCACCAGGGACGTGCTAAAAGCTTTAGACATGTTGGTCATCGACGAGGTGTCCATGGTCTCGGCAGACATGATGGATGCAATTGATCGAGCCTTGCGAATTGCCCGTGGAAAGCGCAGTGTGCCATTTGGTGGCGCACAGTTGGTGATGTTCGGTGATCCATACCAATTGGCTCCAGTGCCCCCGCAGGACCCGAGTGAGCGTGCCTACATGGCCGAGAACTACCAATCCGGTTGGTTCTTTGATGCTCACGTCTGGAGAGACTCGGATCTAGAGCGTTTTGAGCTCGGCGAGATCTTCAGGCAGTCAGATGCTGAGTTCAAAGAGATTCTCAATGCGATTAGAGACGGATCTGTAACCCAGGAGATGCTCAATCGCATAAACCAAGCTGGTAACAGGTTCCCGCCGCACGCCGATGTAATCAAGCTAGCCACTATCAACGCCACCGTTAACCAAGTAAACGCCCAGCGCATGAGCCTTATTGCCGAGGAACCAAAGAACTTCCGCGCTAGCTACACCGATGATGCCGCCAAGATCTTCGGCAGAACGCTTCCGGCAGAGACCGATCTGCAGCTCAAGGTCGGGGCTCAGGTGATGTTTATCAAGAACGACGACTCCTCGATGATGAAGGCACCCACCGGTGGCACCATCAAGCGCTGGGTCAACGGCACCATCGGGCACGTAGTTGATTTACCAAAGTCAGGCATTGTGGTCGTTGAAGTTGATGGCGAGCAGTTTGATGTTGGCCCTGCAACCTGGGAAAAGGTTCGCTACGAGGTCGAGGAAGAGTTTGATGAGGCCTCTGGCAAGCTAAAAGAGACCCTGGTTCCGATTACCTTGGCCGAGTTCAAGCAGATTCCACTGCGATTGGCTTGGGCGGTAACAATCCACAAGTCTCAAGGCCAAACCTACGACGAGGTGCAAATCGACATGGGTCGCGGGGCGTTTTCCCCTGGTCAAACCTACGTAGCACTCTCCAGAGTTCGCGCGTTAGAGGGTCTTTACCTCACAAGAGCCATAACCATGGCCGATGTAATGGTTGATCATGACGTGATTCGGTTTATGTCCGGGGGCCAGAGCGTAACCACCAGTTCAGAGCATCTGCCACCCTTCTAGCCCAGTAACTCTCGTGGTGACCGGTGTTTGGGTAGATGTTGGTGACTAGCTGATCTCCTGGGACATAGCCCTTCTCAATTAGCTTCTGCTCTGCCAGTTTGTGAAATGGCGGGTAGTACTGATCCACCTCGATGGTGCCGCTGTCGGTCCAGACCCTGTGTTCTCCCGGTGCTGGCAGCTGAGCCACCAAGCCGTTCACCATTCGATCCTCACCAAAAATCCAGTGGGTGGAGAAGCAAATCGCAGTTCCAAACACATCCGGTCTTTGCCCAAGCGCATACATCGAGATCAAACCGCCCATGCTCGAGCCCATAACGGCGGTGCGGTCAATTGAGTGCTCAATTTCGTAGCGCTCGAGAACAAACGGGACAATCGCGTCGGCCAGTAGCGAAACGTAAGCATCACCAAATGGTTCGGTGCCGGTTGCTCGGTATGACTCGGGCATGTGACGCCAGTAAAACTCCAGGTCGTCACGAACAATCTTTTCCGGGGAAAGCTCTCTGATTCTGGTGTCATCGCTTTGCCCCCAGACCGCAACCACGATTGGCGCTGGGCTTCTAACCTCATCGCGAAGCGCAGGGATTACCTCCCAGGTTTTACCCGTGGATGAATCCTGCTCATCAAAAATATTGCGACCATCGTGTATTACCAACAGTGGAGTTTTTGGGTTTAGGTCTTTTGGCACCCAAACCTCAACTCGGTGGCCATCAAAATCAAAGCGCTCAAGAGTGCCGCCTGCCAAGCGCTGCTCGATTAGCTTGCGATCGCGCATCGCTAGAAACAGCGGGAAAGTAAAGGCCATCGCGGTGACACCGCTCAGGGCGATGTAGAGCCAGACTCGCTTCATGCCTAAGCGCTGACCCTCGTAGATCATGAAGATCGCCACGGCCACAGCAACAACCAACAGATCGGTTGAAAGCACCAGGTCCACCGCGGTGCCAAACCAGGCCTTGAGATAGTCCTGGTTGTTCATTACCGCAAGGCCATTGAATACCCACGCGGTGATCAGGCCAATGCCTGCAATGACAAAGAAAGCTATTGAGCGAGCTTGGAGTTTTCTGACCATTCAGGAATCATTTCACTAATTATGCGAATGTATAACTTTGGAACTCAACAAAGGTTATAAATGCATCGTCTTGGCCAAGCCATCGTTTCTCACTCAAAGCTGTTTCTATTTGGATTTGTGGGCCTAATTGTCCTATCCAGCGTTTGGGGATTCCAGGCCTTTGGCAACCTAAAGGGTGGCGGTTACGACAATCCAAATTCTGACTCCGCTAAGGTCTCCGACATTCTTCGAGACGAGTTTGACCAGGACCCTGCCGAGGTTGTGGTCTTGGTTGATCTTGAAACCCGCGCAGACACCCAAAAGGCAGACGGCAGTTTTGAGAACTTTGCTCTAGTTGAAGAGCTATCCAACAAGTTTGCCGATATCGAAGGCGTCGCAGAGGTTGTGAACTACTACACCCTGGGGATGCCATCAACCCTGGTATCCACGGACGGCAAGTTGATCTACATCCTGGTTGACCTGGATAACGCTGCTGCGCACGCCCCAATCGTTGCGGAGCTGGTTGACACCTACACCGGTGATTACCAGGGCGCACAGGTTCACTTTGCCGGCTTTGAAGCCATCACTAAAGAGATCAACCACACCATCGAGGCCGATCTGATCAGGGCCGAGACCATTGCGATTCCGGTTGTCCTGTTCCTCCTAATTCTGGTCTTTGGCTCGGTAACAGCCGCATCGCTACCTCTGATGGTGGGAGGTCTGGCAATTGTCGGATCGTTCTTTGTGATCTATCTCGCCAGTCAGTTCACCGATGTTTCAATCTTCGCCCTGAATCTAATTACCGGTCTAGGCCTTGGTCTCGGCATCGACTACAGCCTTTTGGTGGTGAACCGTTTCCGAGAGGAACGGGCAGCCGGAAACTCGGTTTCTGAATCGGTCACCAACACTGTGGCATCGGCGGGCAAGACCGTTTTGTTCTCGGGACTAACGGTTGCCGTTGTAATGCTTTCGATGGGATTTTTCCCGCAGTACTTCCTGCAGTCCTTCGCGCTAGCGGGCTTTACCGTCGTGATGATCGCGATTATTGGTGCGGCGCTCGCGGTTCCAGCGCTACTGAATTTGATGGGCGACAAGGTCAACAGCCTTCGCATCATCAAGCGCGATCTGGCACCGAAGGAAACCGGTGGCTGGGAGAAGCTCGCACGCTTCACCATGCGCAGGCCACTGCCGGTGTTATTCGTATCGCTACTGTTCCTAGGCTCGCTGTTCTCGCTTTCCTCAAACATCTCCTTCGGCCAAGTGGACGACCGAGTGTTGCCTGCGGATTCGCCTGCCCAGATTGCCTCGAACCTGCTCAGAGAGCGCTTCGAGGGCAGAGAATCTAGCCCGGTTGAGATCATGGTTCAGGGCACGGATGAAGCGATTGAGCGCTATGTCCAGGACCTCTCCGAAGTTGAAGACATTGTCCGCGTAAACGTCATGCCAAGCGACGCCGTTACCGACTGGACTCACATCGTTGCTATCTCGGACGTGGAGCCCAGAAGCCCAGCCGGTTATGACAAGACCGTTGAAATCAGAGCCTTGGGATCTGATCTAGATCAGGTATTGGTTGGTGGTTCGTCTGCTTACTACACCGACAGTCAGCAGGGCATCGAAGGCGCACTGCCTATCGCTGCGCTGTGGATATTCATCAGCACCATGATTTTGCTATTCCTGTTTACCGGCAGCGTGATACTTCCGATCAAGGCCATCTTGCTGAATGTGCTGTCTTTGGGTGCGACTTTGGGACTGGTCTCCTGGATCTTCCAAAATGGCCATCTGCAGTGGTTGCTGGGTGAGTATTCGGTGACCGGAACCATAGACACATCCTCGGTGGTAATGATCGGTGTGGTGGCCTTTGGACTATCGATGGACTACGAGCTCTTCCTGCTCTCTCGCATCAAGGAGCAACATGACGCCGGCCTGAACACAGTGAACTCAGTGGCTTATGGCTTGCAGCGGTCCGGGCGAATCATCACGGCTGCGGCGTTTATCTTGGCGGTTACCTTCGGAGCATTTGCATCCTCGGGGGTTTCCATCATGAAGATGCTTGGTTTTGGTATTGCGATTGCAATTCTGTTGGATGCCACCGTGGTGAGAGCACTGCTGGTGCCGGCACTGATGCGCCTGTTTGGTTCGCTGAACTGGTGGGCACCGCGCTGGATGAAGCGGCTGTATGAAAAAGCGGGCCTAAGCCACTAAAGGTATTCTTTAGGAGCCAAAGGAGGCAGCAATCACCTCGTCGATTCCTATTACCCAGCCAATTCGAATTCCATTCGATGGCCGGGCTAAGCGCTACCGACTTGGCATTTTGCTTGCTTACCCGGGCCTTTTTATTCTCTTGGCCGGTGATGCCGTCCGCTACAGCGTTGGTTGGGGCGGCTGGGCCGTAATCGTCGGAGTTGGGGCAGTTATCGCCCTGATTGCTTTGCTAGCGGGAAATCCCGGTAAGACGCTGCTGCGCGTCCCGGTGCCATTAGCGTTGCTGCTGGCATTGATGGCCTTGAGTTTGATTTGGAGCCAATACCGCGGATTCACCGGGATTGCCCTGGCAGCTCAAATTGGAACCACGATCTTTGCACTGTTTCTAGCCAATCAATTCGGTTGGCGGCAGCTACTAAACATCTTTGCCAACACCCTGCGCTTTGTTCTAGGGGCTTCGCTGCTTTTCGAGCTGGTGGCCGCGGTATTTGGCCCTATCAAGCCAATATTTCCAAACTACGAGGGCAACGAGCCTCCTTCGGCTTCTTATCTTTGGTCGCAGGGCAATCTCTTTGACGGTGACCGCATCCAGGGCATCATGGGCAATGCCAACCTGCTGGCCTTCACCGCGGTGTTGGGCATCATGGTGTTCTTAGTCGAATACATCGTTACCCACAAAAAGCGCAGCCTGCCGCTGAGCTCCTTGATTCTGGCGGTATTGCTGGCTGCGTTGGCCAAGAGTGCTGGAATGACATTGGCGATTGCGCTAATTGCATTTGCAGCGCTGATTGCAATTTTCTCTGAGGGTAGAGATCGGGCGACGCGTCACCGAATCTACGGCTACGGCATCTGGGCTCTAGTTGCTGTTGCAGTATTCGGTTTGATCTATCGGACTGAGCTTTTTGACCTACTCGGTCGCTCCCCTGATGCCTCGGGCAGGTTCTACATCTGGGGCGAGGTTCTGAATCTGATCTGGGAGAAGCCGCTTGAGGGCTGGGGCTGGATTAGCTACTGGGTGCCGGGGGTCGAACCCTTCGAGGGCTTGATTGTGATCAACAAGGTCCCGATGTATCAGGCACACAACGCATTTTTGGATATTTGGTTGCAGTTGGGCATCGCCGGCTTGGTGCTCTTGGTCTGGTTGATGATGCAGGGTTTCAACCGGCTTTGGGCAGTGGCCGTTCGCCACACCAACCCGCTTTATCTGTTCCCACTTTTTGGCTTCTTGGTAATCGCTGCCCAGTCTTTGACCGAATCCAGGTTGCTAATTGAAATTAGCTGGGTATTGCTGGTGCTACTAACCACCAAGAGCCGTGAGCCTTTTGCAGAATTGGAACCTTTGGGCAGAACACCCAAGCGCCTAAAGCTTTTGCGAGCACCATTGGATTGGTTTAAGAAGAAGACTTCAGCCTGATCTGCTCTTTGTAGATTTCGAGCATGCGCTCGGTGAGCTTTGACTGAAGCAGCCAAGAGTTGTCCTCACCGTCACCGCGGTGGTTGTTTCCCGAAGCCACGTCCGCAAAAGCTTCTTTCATGCTGATAGCTAACGCCTCGATGCTTTCATCTCCGGTTACCCACCAGTGGCCGGGTTTTAGCTCTCCCGCAACACGTCTATCGCAGCAAAGCGCTGGGGTGCCAAAGGCTGCTGCCTCAAAGACCGTCATGCCCTGGGTTTCAAAACCGATAGAGGTTTGCAACACCACATCTGCATCGGCAAATGCCTGAAGCATCTCTTCGCGATCCACGCGACCGTAGAAGGTGACTTTGTGACCGAGTCTCAGGGTTCTAACCAGGCTCTTGGCCGGAGTTTCTAGCGCTCCGGTGCCATAGATCACTAGCTCGGCATCCAGGTTTGCCCTCTTGAACGCCCTAATTGTCTGCAAAAGCCGCTTCTCTCTAAGAAATCGTCCGGCCCAAATAAACCTAATTGGCTTGTTGGGGCTTTCGGTTTGGCGTTTGAGCCCTGCCACCGAGTCATCGTCAACTCCGTTGAGCATCACGGTGACATTGTGGGCAATGCCGTGCTCCTCGATGGTTTTTGCGAATTGAGAACTTGGCGCCATAACCAGGTCGGCGTGGGGATAGGTGATAGCCATGTACTCCCAGCCATCTTTTGCGGGCTGTTTTGGCTGACCGGAGACCGCGCAGTATTTCTTGGCGGCGAGGTTAAACAATCTGGCGTTCAGGCGCTTACCGATTATTCGCTCCAGCACCACGTCAATGTTGGTGTGGGCATGGTGGATCAGCGGAATATTATGCTTTTTGGCAAGGGCAAGTGAAATAGCGGCGGCTGCGAAGTCGCCCTGCAGGTGGATTAGGTCAAACTTCTGCTGCGCAAAGACCGCTTCGGCAACCTCGTAGGCCTCTTCCATATCCCACACCGCAGAGTATTCGCCATCCGGGCTGAGTCTTCTGGAAGGCAAGACGATGGTGTCGTCATCCGGCAGCGCATTGGCGGACTTTGGTGCGAAGACGGTTACTTCAACTCCTGCGCGTGCCAAGAACTTGCGCTGCAGCCTGACCGAGGTCTGTACCCCACCCAGGCTCATCGGATGCTGATCCATAAAGATCGCTATGTGCAAGAACTCACCTTTGCCTTGTGCCTTAGGAATGCTAGCAAGAAAGCAGTTCTCCACAGAATAGGTAAAGCCCTAGCCAGCAATTCACTTCAAAGCTAATATGCGTACATAATCACGTACGTTAGGAAACCCCATGGCTATCTCGCTGACCGCATTTCGGCAAAACCTCTTTCAGCACGTCAAAGCCGTGCTTGCCGATGAGACCGGCGGCATAGAAATAACAACCCGATCCGGCTCAGTAGTGCTGGTGAACGAAGCTGAGCTTCGCAGCCTTAGGGAATTCCACCACCTGTTTTCCTCGCCAGCCAATGCCAAGGCGCTGCTCGAGAGCCTCGAACGCTCCAGAAAGGGTGACTACAAGGTCGTCACCATGGCCGAGCTTCATGCACTTGCTAAGGGCGAGTAGTGCAGCTTGCCTTTGACCCAGCTGCCTGGGAAGAGTATTTGTGGTGGCTGTCAAACGATCGCAAGACCTTGGTGCGGATAAACAAGCTTTTGGATGATGCCCTAAGAAATCCAAGATCCGGCATTGGTAAACCAGAGCAATTACGCGGTTTTGCGGAGGAGATCTGGTCTCGCAGGATCACTTTGGAGCACCGATTGGTGTATCGAGTGACGCCAGAGTCCTTAATCGTTATGGCCTGCAAGCATCACTACTAATAGGAAATGCCCCCGGCTACAAGACCCAACAGAGCAGCCGGCTTCAAGCTACCGGGTGGGTTTGGTGACCGGAGCTTTCCAGGCAAACCACAAAAGCGGGAGCTGAAGCGGCAATCGTAACCAGGCAATTAGTGCAATGTCTGGGTTGGTAGTAAAACTGTCGATCGCAAACCACCAGTTTGCTGGCCACACTGCCAAAAGCGTCAGAATCGTGAGTAGCGGCGCCCAGCGCTGCTTGAAGATCAAACCAATCGCTGCGGCTAGCTCCATCACTCCGGAAATCACAATAAGTTCGGTTTGCAGCGGCAACCACGGTGGCATTAGCCAAACAAATGCTGAAGGGTTTACCAGGTGCAGCACGCCTGAGGTCAAAAACAGTGCGGCGACAATAAGTGCGCCGATTCTTCTGCCTAGTGTTTTGCTAGCCACAGCACGAACCCGTCTAGCCAGCTTCTAGGCATTACGTAGAAGACCAGCTTTAGGGCTCGAACATCCCAGGAAACCGGGTAGTGCGCCCTTGGCCAGCGAGCGGTAGCAGCTCTTGCCATCGTCTTTATGGTCTTGTTTGGTCCCGGGGAGATGCGGTAAAGACCACCGAGCCATTTATTGAGGCCAGCCATCACCCGGTCGTAATCTCCAACTGCACGACCAGACTCCAGTAGCCCAAAGGCGACCGCACCAAAGTTGGTCTTTGAGGTTCCCGGTTCCACCGTGCTGACTCGGATTCCAAGCCAACGGGTTTCCTGACGAAGCGCATTGGCAACCGCCTTGATGGCGTGCTTGGTGGCGGCATACCAGCCCAATCCAGCCAGCGAAACATGCCCCACCACCGAGGTGGTCATGATGATCCTGCCGGAGCGCTGCTTACGCATTTGGGGCAGCACCGCGCGGATTGAGTTCTCAACGCCAAAGACGTTTACCTCAAAGATTCTTCTAACCTCCTCAGGAGTGGTTTCTTCAACCGAGGAGAAGTTGCCGTAGCCGGCATTAGCGACCATCAGATCGATTCGACCGTGATCGGCGATTGCTTCTTTCACTACGGCATCAACATCTGCGCGATTAGTGACATCCATGCGCCTGGCGGTTGCCCCGAACTCTTTGGCTTTTTCTAGGGCTACCGAATCTCGGTCGGTGGCATAGACAATCCAACCTCTTTGGGTTAGCTCTTTTGCGAGACCTAGGCCAAAGCCTGAAGCGGCTCCGGTGATGATGGCGACATTGCTCATAGTTTCCAACTTAGCTGGTTATGCACCTCTCACATGGCAGAATTGTCTAATGACTTCTCACACTTCAGTAGCAACCCTGCACACCAACCACGGCGTAATCAAGGTAAACCTATTTGGTCTTCACGCCCCTAAGACCGTGGCCAACTTCGAAGGCCTAGCCACCGGCGCCATTGAGTGGAAAGACCCACGCACCGGAGAGACTCACACCGGAAAGCCGCTATATGACGGCGTAATCTTCCACCGCGTGATTGAGGGTTTCATGCTGCAAGGTGGCGACCCAACCGGCACCGGCATGGGCGGACCTGGCTACCAGTTCGGTGATGAGATTCACCCAGAACTTACTTTCCAGGAGCCATACAAGCTAGCAATGGCAAACGCAGGCCCTGGCACCAACGGCTCACAGTTCTTTATCACCGTGGCCCCAACCACCTGGTTGCACGGCAAGCACACCGTATTCGGTGACGTGGTAGACGAGGACAGCCGCAAGGTAGTCGACAAGATTGGATTGGTTGCCACCGACGGTCGTGACCGTCCGCTGGACGACGTGGTTATCCAGTCCATCACCATCGAAAAGGTCTAATTGGCCTTTCGCCTATCAGCTAAAAGCGCTCCGATAACCAGCCTGTTGCTGGTTATCAATGTCTTGATTTGGCTTGGGCAGATATCTCCGCTGGGATATCTGTTCACCAATCAGTTCTTCTATGCGCCACTGTTTACGCCTTGGGAACCTTGGCGCATGATTACATCGGGCTTTGTCCACGACTGGAACAGCCCCTGGCATATCCTTTTGAACTCCTATGCCATCTGGATCTTTGGGCAGCAGCTTGAGCCAATGCTTGGGAAACTGCGCTTTTTGGCGCTGTATTTGATCTCGATCTTTGGAGGATCGGTCGCGGTATTGCTGCTATCCGACCCACAAACCCCGGTGGTTGGTGCATCGGGAGCACTGTTTGG
>CANESN010000019.1 GCA_947441105.1 Micrococcales bacterium | reverse complement strand
GGCTTTGTATTCGTGGTTACCGAGGGTGGTTACGCAAAGCGCACCAGCGCGGATCAGTACCGCATCCAAAACCGCGGTGGCTTGGGAATCAAGGTTGCCAAGCTAGACGAAAAGCGTGGTGACCTGGTCGGTGCGCTAATTGTTGACGAAGTAGATGAGGTTTTGGTTGTGCTTGCCTCCGGCAAGGTTATTAGAACCAACGCTGCCGAGGTTCCTGCCAAGGGCCGCGACACCATGGGCGTGGTGTTTGCTCGCTTCGAGGAGTCTGACTCGGTTTTGTCGCTAGCGCGCAACACGGAGCGTAATCTAGAGACCAACGATTTAGTCGATGTTGAAGGAGAGCCTGATGGCGAAGCTGTTCAAGCGGAGTAGTGCTCCAAAGGAGCCGGTAAAGCAGGTTCGCCTAAAGCTTCGCTCCATCGAGGTGATGTCCGCCGTAAAGGTTGGCTTTTTGGTTTCGATTGCTCTGGCAATCTCAACCATCGTTGGTGCGATCCTGCTCTGGGCAGTTCTTGCAAGCTCCGGAGTCTTTTCTTCGGTCGGAGGCCTACTTTCCAGCATCTTTGGTGAGGGCAGCAGCTTCAGCCTGGAGAGCGAGTTCTCATTTGCAAATGTGGTTGGAACCGCAGCCACGATTTCGCTTTTGAACATCGTGTTCGCGACAGCGCTATCGGCAATCTGGGCGGTTCTTTTCAACATCATTTCCAGGATTGTTGGCGGAGTTTCGGTCACTTTCACCAACAACTAGAAAATTCGGTTTGGCATCTAGGCCGTTTTTTAGTAATGTTGTGACGTTCTACGGGCCTATAGCTCAGGTGGTTAGAGCGCTTCACTGATAATGAAGAGGTCGGAGGTTCAAGTCCTCCTAGGCCCACCAGGAAGCTTCTCCCGCAAGAGATGGCTTCCAACGTAGGATGCACCAAGATCCAATCCGGATCATTCCGGGGACTTAGCTCAGTTGGTAGAGCACCTGCTTTGCAAGCAGGGGGTCAGGGGTTCGACCCCCCTAGTCTCCACCCATAAGGGAAAACCCTCTAGAAATAGGGGGTTTTTTCCATTTAACAAACCTTAAATAGTCTGATTTATAGCCTGACTACACCTAACAGCCTTTGCCACCAAGAAAGCAAGGTAGCTGATCCACAAACAGGGTTGTCCAAGCAAAGAAAGCAAACAATCCCACAAGAACTGAACCCAACCTAACGAACTTGTTTTTTGGATTACGACCAAGCCCTTGAATTAGGGATGATGCAGCGATAAACGACATAGCAGCTAGAAACACAAAAACACCCCACGGCACCCCTAGAGGAAAACCACCTGAGAATGCGAACTCAATTACAAATAGCAATCCAGTTGAAACTAGAGATACCCATAAGGCTCTAGATAACGTCCAGCTGTCCATTATCTCTTTAGAGCCGCAGCCTTGGAAGCAATGGACTCTGCCACTTTCGCCATAAAAATCGCGAATACGAGTGCCACGACAATGCCTGAGCTAATAGCTAACTCAATTACCGCCCGGTCAAAGTCCTCCTGGGTCTTTTCCGACAGCGTCATGTAGGCGCCGACGGTGAGAATGTGCCTAACGGCAGCAATGATGCCGATAATCAAAAAGTTCTGAAGCTGGAAAACACCATCGGTGTAGCGGGCGATTACGGTTCGCAAGATCTCCAAAATGATGATGATGAACAAGACGTCGTTGATTGCCTGGATCATTCCACTTGGGAAGAAGGGTGAGGTGGTGAAGACACGAATAACGGAGTAAATAAGAGCCGCCACAGCGATGCCGAAGAGGAAAATACCCAGCACCACGTGGAAGACATCCTCCATGCGCTCAACTAGGCGATGAGGAACCAAACTCTTCTTCTCTACTTCAATTTCATTTCTCATCTACTAGAGAATTCCAACAATCGAGATTTTCTTCCATTTATTTATCTCGATTTGCTCACAACAAAACCATTTGCTAGCTGGTTGGTTCAGGAATAACCGGCATGCTTTCGGTCACAGGGTCTGGGCTCTCTCCGCTCCTGAGGGCGATGTAGATCAGAACGCTGGCAACCAACACAATCAACCCACAGCCCATCACCGTCCAGCGAATACCAACATGCTCCGCAAACCAGCCGATAACCGGGGAGCCAATTGGAGTTCCACCCATAAAGATCAAAAGATAGATGCCCATGACTCGGCCGCGAAGTGTCGGTTCGCAGTTGGTCTGAACAAAAGAGTTAGCCGAGATAAGTGTCATAAGCGCCATGCCACCAACCAACGGCAGGATCAGCGCGAAGGTTCCGTAGGTTGGCATCCAGGCTGTAACCATAAGTAGCGCGCCAAAGATCATTCCGAAAAACATCACGAACTTGGGAACCCTGAGGTTCTCGAACCTGGCAGAGATCAGCACTCCGGTGAAGGATCCGACCGCGAGCACGCTACCTAGAATTCCGAACTCTGCAGGACCCTTACCAAATTCTTGAGTGGCCATAACCGCCATAAAAATCTGGAAGTTCAAACCAAAGGTTGTGGCGAAGAAAACTGCCAACATCACTAGGAAGATATCTCTTTGCCCGAGCACATACTGGACGGCTTGCTTCAGCTTCGCCCCGCTATTTGGCTTTACCGAGATGAATAGCAAGTCCTTGCGCATCATCGCTAGAGCGATGATGACCGCGACATAAGTAAGCGAGTTGACTAGGAACGAAACTCCAGTTCCAAAAAGCACAATCAAGAAACCAGATGCTGCGGGGCCAATCAACCTTCCGGCATTGAAGTTTGCCGAGTTGAGGCTGATAGCGCTTGGAATGTCCTGGTGACCAACAAGCTCTGAGTTAAAGGCGGTGCGGACTGGAGCGTCAAGAGCGGAGAAGACTCCAACCGCGAAGGCGAGAACGGCAACGTGCCAGATCTCGACCACTCCGCTGATCACCAAAAGACCCATGGTCAATGAGCCAAGCCCCGCACCAATGTTGGTGATTATCAAAAGTGTGCGCTTATCAAAGCGGTCCGCGAGAACTCCGCCGTAAAGGCTAAGTAGTAGCGAAGGCAAGAACTGAAGGGCGGTAATCAAACCAAGGAGTTGCGCAGATCCGGTTAGCTCTAGAACCAGCCAGTCTTGGGCAATGCGCTGGGCCCAGGTGCCAATGTTTGAAAGCACGCTGGCGGGAAACAAAACCCGATAGTTGCGGTGCTTGAACGCTCTAAGTGCGCTCTCTCTGGCCATTCGGCAAGACTACCAACGGATTCTGTTTTGGGTCTTCGAAACGGGGGTTATCCAATACGCTAGGCAGGTGTCGCGTCGAGGGTTAATACTGTTCCTGCTTACAGGGGTTTTCTGGGGACTCCCTTACTTTTTTATAGCTATCGCGCTAGATAGCTTTTCAACCCCAACCATTGTTTTCGCTAGAACCTTTATTGGCGCATTGGTATTGGTGCCATACGCCATCATGACCGGTGCGGCTAAGAAGGTGCTCAAGGCCTGGCCTTACGTTTTGCTCTTCGCAGCACTCGAGATGGTTGGCCCCTGGTACCTAATCACCGAAGCTGAAAAATATATTTCGTCCGGCCTTGCCGGATTATTGATTTCCACCGTGCCGTTTTTTGCCGTGGCAATCTTGGCATTGGTATTCAAGGACCGCACCGCGCTTAGGCCGATTCCACTGGCTGGAATGGTCATCGGTTTCGCAGGAGTCATTGCACTGGTTGGAATTGACTCATTCCTAGGTCACGTTGAGCCACTTTGGATTGGCGCGGTTGTTTTGGCGGCAGTTGGATATGCAATTGCACCGATCATGGCAAATAACAAGATGACCGATGTCCCAACCAGCGGTGTCATTGGATTCAGCATGGCAATCGTCGCTGCGATTTATGCAATTCCAGCTGCCTTTGAGATTCCGGCCGAGATTGCCGCTCAGCCACCAATTGAGGGCTGGATCGCACTATTGGTATTAGGTCTAATCTGCTCGGCACTCGCCTTCGTCCTCTTCTTCGAGCTGATTCGCGAGATTGGCCCTGTAAAGGCCAGCCTGATTACGTATGTGAACACCGCGGTTGCGTTGCTACTGGGAACCTTGTTCCTATCCGAACCAGTTACACCTGGGCTGTTGATTGGTATTCCAATGATCACCCTGGGTCTTTATTTGTCAGCGAAAAAGTAGCGATTGTTGACACACTAGGTAGATATGGAATCACTAGTTGCTTTAGTCGCCGGTATTTTTATCGCCGCTATCTCTTTCTCGATCCTGAACATTGTGCTGGCCATCCTCTATCGCCGAGGAAAGATAAAGCGCTGGATCGCTATTTTGGCGAATGCCGTTACCGGCATCCTCGCGCTGTGGGGCATTGCAACGGTGTGGGTTATGGCCGTAGCACCGCTGGTGTCAGTGCTGATTTCCTCGATTTTGATCACCCGGTCGAGAAAAAATCGGGCCGAGTAACCACGTCCTAATTCTGTCTAGTCTCTCTAGACAAATACCGTCAACCACACCTGAATTTTTCCTTGATAGGCTTTTCTTTATGGAGATAACGGCCGAGTGCGAGCGTAAAGCTGGGGCTTGGCGCGTTCGAGTTCCTGCTCTGGACAACCTGCTGATCTCCACCAAGCGCCTAGATCTAGCGACCGAGCAGATCAAAGACCTAGTCCACGAATACCAGGGGATTGACCGCTGTGACGTAATCGTCAAGGTTGAGGCCTCGATGCCAGGGATTATGTGCGACCTAGAGACCGCGCACACCAAGATGCGTAAATCACAGCGACTGCAAGAAGAGGCATCCAAAGAGATCCGCGACGTGGTTTCTAGACTCCGCGATGAGGGCCTCAGCATGCGAGACATCGGTGTCCTACTCCAGATTTCGCCACAGCGTGTGGCACAGCTAACCGAAACCGCGTAATTTAAGGATCAAATTGAGCAAAAAGCTATTCACCGCAACATTGATTGCGGCTTCCCTTCTACTTACTGGCTGTGCTACTGACTCAGCGATGCAAGATCACTCCGATCACATGGTCAGTGAGGGATCTGAGTTCTCGGCAGCAGATGTGATGTTTGCCCAGATGATGATCCCTCACCACCAGCAGGCTGTTGACCTTGGAGTGATTGCCGAAAATGGTGACGCGAGCCCAGAGGTGCTTGCTCTGGCAAAAGACATTTCTCACGACCAGACTCACGAAATTGAGCACATGCAGGCCTGGCTTGATGCAGCCGGCGCTCATGACCACATGGATCACGATATGGCAATGGATGGAATGCTCACCGAGGCGCAGCTTGAGACCCTAAAGGCCGCTAAAGGTGCAGAGTTTGATCGATTGTTTTTGGAGGGCATGATTGCTCACCACGAAGGTGCTGTTTCGATGGCTGAAGACGTGGTCGACTCCAAAAACCCTGAGGTCGCAGAGCTTGCCGCCTCAATCATCCAGTCTCAGACCGAGCAGATTCAATACATGAAAGAGCTGCTGGGAAACTAACTTTCCTGAGGGAAGGGCTAAACCAAGCGGTCGTAGGCGATAACCTTTTGGCATGTTGCTTTCAGATCGGGATATTCGCGCGCAAATCGAGGCTGGACGAATTGGTCTAGAGCCTTTGAACATGGAGCTAATCCAGCCATCGAGCATGGATGTTCGCCTAGATCGCTTTTTTAGACTTTTTGACAACCACAAGTACCCGTTTATCGACCCACGCGAGCAGCAGGATGACCTCACTCGCTTTGTTGAGGTCGATAAGGACGAGGCATTCATTTTGCACCCGGGTGAATTTGTCTTGGGTTCGACCTTTGAATTTGTCTCGCTACCAAATGACATCGCTGCTCGCCTGGAGGGCAAGAGCTCGCTTGGTCGCCTTGGTCTTCTCACCCACTCAACCGCAGGCTTTGTGGACCCTGGTTTCCAAGGGCACGTCACCTTGGAGCTTTCTAACACCGCAACCCTGCCAATCAAGCTTTGGCCAGGAATGAAGATTGGTCAGCTTTGCTTCTTCCAGCTCTCCTCCGAGAGCGAGAACCCATACGGCAGCTCGAAGTATGGCTCTCGTTACCAAGGTCAGCGCGGACCAACCGCTTCTCGAAGCCACCTAAACTTCCAGATCACAGACGTGGGCAACAAACCGCTATAAACCCCTGCTGCTTCGCAGCAAGGCCTAGTCGTTTAGCGCTTTTCTTAAGGACTCGATTTGGGCCTGCGGCAAACCGCTGATGAAAGTACTCAGTACCAAATCCGGGTTCCCGGTTTTCTCAAGAGCAGCAAGCATCTCCGAAGCGGTGTGCTGCTCGCGAGAGCTGGTTGATTTGAATAGGAAGGTGCGGCCCGAAGCCTGTTCGCGACCTACCAGTCCCTTATCGCTAAGTCTCGAGAGCACGGTCAATACCGTTGTGATTGCAAGATCATCGTCACCCAATAGCGCAAGAATCTGCTGAGACGTTAGACCTTCTGGTCGATCCCACAGGCAGCCGAGAATCTCGGACTCCAGCTCGCCCTGCTTGCGCTTATTGCTCATGCCGTGATTCTACAGAGTGTAGAGAACCGAATGCTGATTAACCCTAGGACTTAGGCGCAATAACTGGCTTGACGGTTAGTAGCAGGATTGCTCCAACTACCAAGATCGCCATCAATCCTAGGATTCCCCAGATCGGCGAGAAGGACGCGACAAAGAATGTCCAGGCTGCTGGAGCTAAGAAACTGACCGCACGACCGGTGGTGGCGTAGAGACCAAAGGCCTCACCCTGCTTATCGTCAGCGGACAAGCGAGACATCATTGTGCGAGAGGCTGCTTGTGCAGGGCCTACGAAGGTGCAGAGGAAAAGACCGAAACCAAAGAAGGCAATTGTTCCTGCGCTTGCGAATGCAAATACGCCCAGACCGCCAAGCATCACGCCAACTAGCGAGATAAGAACAACGGTTCTAGATCCAATGCGGTCCTCAAGAAACGCTCCGATGAAGGCTCCAAAACCAGCAACCACGTTGGCTGCGATGCCAAACAGGATGATCTCGGTAAGGCCAAGACCAAAAGCTAGGCCACCAAGAACCGCTCCGTATGCGAAGACTCCGTTTAGCCCATCGCGATAAACCGCCGAAGAGATTAGGAACTTGAGTAGGTTCGGGTTTTCCTTGCTCATCTTCGCGAGCGAGCTAAAAAGCTTTGAGTAGGCGGTGAAGATCGATTCCTTCTCGGTGCCAGGAATCGGTTTTGCCTCTGGAACATTCAGCATCAAAGGAATCGAGAAGATCAATACCCAAAGCATGCTGATAATCATCACGACTCTGACCGAGAGCGCATCGGTGTCCGGAATACCCATTAGCTCGGCACCACCGAACTGGATGATCCAGAGCGCCATAACCAGAAGGACAATTCCGCCCATGTAACCAAGGCCCCAGCCGAACTGGCTAACGCGACCGCGGTCCTTTGGCTTTGCAACCTCGTTGAGCATTGAGTTGTAGTTGACGGTTGCGAATTCGAAGAAGATTCCACCAACTGCCAAAAGCGTTAGCCCAAAGAAGAAAAAGTCATTGCTCGGCTGCACGAAGAACATCAAGCCGATGGTTCCGGCAAACAACCAGGTGTTGATCATCAGCCACATCTTCTTGCGACCGGAGGTGTCGGCTCTGCGCCCAACAATCGGTGCAATCAGGGCAATTAGGACACCGGCGATGATGCCTGAGATGCCCAGCCAGGTGCCGGTGTATTGGTCAGCCTCTTCTGGAGAGAGGCCAGTTGGCGCAAACGCACTGTCGGTGATGTAGCGACCGAAGATAAAGGAGGTGACAACGGTTGGGAAGGACTGAGATGCCCAGTCCCACATTGCCCAGGAAAGAGTGCCCTTTGGTTTTGGTGATGCAACGCTGCGATCTGTCATGTTCGCCACAATACTCCGCATAACGAGCGATTTTTCAACCAACACGTGAATTGTTAGATGGCGAGTTTCAGAGCCCTGCCATCCAAGTCCGCGGCTAGCCGTTTACAAAGTTGAGTCATTCACACTCAACTCTCAGGAATAGTTGCTTGACATTTGTGTTGTCTATATGGAAACTTGAGTCTATGTGGCTCAACTTGAGCAACACAGGCATTAAAAAGAAGGAGAACACAATGGGTAGAGCAGTAGGAATCGACCTAGGAACCACCAACAGCGCGGTGACCGTGCTCGAGGCTGGAGAGCCAAAGGTAATTGCAAACGCAGAGGGCTTCAGAACCACCCCTTCGGTGGTGGCCTTCACCAAGGATGGCAACATCCTGGTTGGCGAGACCGCCAAGCGTCAGAACGTAACGAACGTTGACCGCACCGTATCCTCCGTAAAGCGTCACATGGGCACCACTTGGAAGTTCAAGGTTGACGACAAGGAATACACCCCGCAGGAAATCTCTGCGCGTATCTTGATGAAGCTCAAGCGCGATGCTGAGACCTACCTAGGTGAGAGCGTTACCGACGCGGTTATTACCGTCCCGGCTTACTTCAACGATGCTGAGCGTCAGGCAACCAAGGAGGCCGGCGAGATCGCGGGCCTAAACGTACTTCGTATCATCAACGAGCCAACCGCAGCAGCACTGGCCTACGGCCTAGACAAGGGTAAGGAAGACGAGCTAATCCTCGTATTCGACCTCGGTGGTGGCACCTTCGACGTATCTCTTCTCGAGGTCGGTAAGGACGATGACTTCTCAACCATTCAGGTTCGCGCAACCTCAGGTGATAACCGCCTAGGTGGAGACGACTGGGACCAGAGACTTGTTGACCACCTGGTTAAGAAGTTCAAGGAGACCACCGGAGTAGACGTGACAAGCGACAAGATCGCACTGCAGCGTCTAAAGGAAGCTTCTGAGCAGGCCAAGAAGGAACTAAGCCAGTCGCTATCGACTCAGGTTCAGTTGCCATACCTATCTTTGACCGAGTCCGGACCTGCCAACTTAGACGAGACCATCACCCGTGCTCAGTTTGAGTCGCTAACTCAGGACCTACTTGAGCGCACCCGCAAGCCATTCCAGGATGTAATCAAGGAAGCCGGCGTCAAGGTGGGCGACATTGCCCACGTTGTAATGGTTGGTGGATCGACCCGTATGCCTGCAGTTTCCGAGCTAGTTAAGAGCTTGCTTGGTGGCCAGGAGCCTAATAAGGGTGTAAACCCTGACGAGGTGGTATCGGTTGGTGCGGCCCTTCAGGCCGGAGTTATCAAGGGTGAGCGCAAGGACGTGCTGTTGATTGACGTTACCCCGCTGTCGCTAGGTATTGAGACCAAGGGTGGCATCATGACCAAGCTGATCGAGCGCAACACTGCCATTCCGACCAAGCGAAGCGAAACCTTCACTACCGCGGATGACAACCAGCCTTCGGTTTCGATTCAGGTCTTCCGGGGTGAGCGCGATTTCACCAGAGACAACAAATCTCTTGGAAACTTCGAGCTAACCGGCATTGCCCCAGCACCACGCGGCATCCCACAGATCGAGGTCACCTTCGACATCGATGCCAACGGTATCGTGCACGTTTCCGCTAAGGACAAGGGAACTGGCAAGGAGCAGTCCATGACCATCACCGGTGGTTCTTCGCTTTCAATCGAAGACATCGAGCGCATGGTCAAGGACGCCGAGGAGCACGCAGCCGAGGACAAGAAGCGTCGCGAAGAGGCCGAGACTCGCAACCAGGCCGAGCAGCTTGCCTACTCGACCGAGAAGCTAATCAAGGACAACGACGACAAGTTGCCTGAGGAAGTAAAGACCGAGGTTCAGGCCGACGTCGATGCCCTCAAGTCAGCACTTGCTACCGACGACATTGAAGCGGTAAAGAGCGCTCAGGAGAAGCTAATGACCTCACAGCAGAAGCTAGGCGAGGCAATCTATGCCGCGCAGCCTGCTGAAGGCGAAGCTGCTCCAGAGGCTTCCACCGAAGACGTTGTTGACGCCGAGGTTGTTGAGGACGAGGACGACAAGGACAAGAAGTAATGTCCGAAGAGAACCTTCACTCTGAAGACAAAGCCCCTAACGAGGGCGATCAGACCGAAGAGATGACTGAGGAGGGCTCACCAGTTGAGCCCGAATCAGCCTCCTCGGAGACTGACCTAATCGACCGTGAACTCGAGATCTTCCAGGATCTGCAGCGACTGCAGGCAGATTTTGTGAACTACCGAGCACGCGTTGAGCGTGACAGAGGCGCAGAGCGCCAGGCGGCAATCGCCGAGGCAATCCGAGCTTTCCTGCCGGCCCTTGACGATCTAACCCGTGCACAACAGCACGGCGATCTGCAAGACGGCACCCCAATGGCTGCGATTGCAACCAAGCTAAAGAATGCTGGCGACAAGTTTGGCCTAGTCTCATTTGGTGCGAAGGGCGACAAGTTCGACCCTGAGCTTCACGATGCACTGGTGCAGACACCTAACGCGGGCGTCTCTCAGGCAGAAGTTGCCGATGTAATTGAACTTGGCTACCGCATCGGCGAGCGCATGCTGCGCCCGGCGAAGGTAGCAGTATTCGTTCCTGCGGAGTAGGTGAACTAAATGGCATCTCAAGACTGGGTAGAAAAGGATTTCTACAAAATCCTTGGCGTTGCCAAGGATGTTCCCGAGGCCGAGCTCAAGAAGGTCTATCGCAAGCTAGCCAAGGCTAATCACCCCGATCTACACCCCGGTGATGCAAAAGCCGAGGCGAGATTCAAAGACATTTCTGAGGCTTACGATGTGCTCTCCGATAAGGAGCAGCGCAAAGAGTATGACGCTATTCGTGCAATGGGCGGCGGCGCTCGCTTCCAGCAGGGACCTGGTTCTTCCGGCGGTTTCGAAGATGTTTTTAGCAACATCTTTGGCGGCGGTGGCGGAGGATTCCCGCAGGGTGGGTTTGGCGGTTTCGGTGGGTTTGGTGGACCGCAGCGCGGTCAAGACCTAACTACCAGCTCAACCGTTGACTTCATCGACTCGATCAAGGGCACCACCCTCAAGATCAACGTCGGTAGCGAGACTGTGACGCTAAAGGTTCCGGCCGGTATT
>CANESN010000018.1 GCA_947441105.1 Micrococcales bacterium | reverse complement strand
CTGCACAGTTTCTGGCGCAGAGGTGTGGTGCTTCGAAGGGCTGCGGAACGCGAGTGGGCAATAACTCTCTTCGTAGTGGTAACTTTGGTCTTGGCAGCATTCTTCGCATCCCTTTGGATGGGATTGCCGGTCCCCCACTGGTACTGGCGAATACAAATGTGGCTGCCCTCTTGGATTTAGGTGATTAAGTGGCTCTGGGCATTTCCGCGCTAAAAGCGGCTCCTGAGGCAATTGCGGTTCTGATCTCGCAGCTATTTGCGCGTTTCCCATTCGGCATGCTCAGCATCGCATTTGTGATCCATATTCAGGCGGTTACCGGCTCCTACGCAATTGCTGGAATTGCTCTGGGTGCTGAAACCATTGGTGCCAGCATTTCGGGCCCACTGTTGGCAAGGCTGATGGCGGATTTTGGGATGCGACGGGTGATCATCATCAGCACATCAGTGTCCGTCACTGCGCTTGTTGGCTTGGCATTTGTGCCTCCGGAAGCAATTTGGTTAGTGGCGCTTTCGTTTCTAGTTGGCTTTTCATCGCCGCCTATTCAGCCCGCGGCAAGATCCATCTACCCGCAGATCACCCCGAAGAAGTTGATGCCGGCACTGTATTCACTTGATGCCACCTCCCAGGAGATCATTTGGGTGCTTGGACCTTTGGTGGCAACCTTGGTGGCGGCTAGCTTTGGCAACATACCGATGTTGTTTACCGTCGCATTGATTCAAGTCCTCGGCACCATCTGGTTCCTGTTGAACAAGTCCGTCGGCTCGATCAAGATTCCGAAGAATATGAACGCCCTGGGCAAGGCACTGCGCAACCCGAGGGTTGCCGCCGTGACAGTGCTGGGACTTTTGTTCGTTGGCTCCTTCGCAGGAGTCGAGGTTGGATCGGTAGCACTATTTGGTAAGACTCTGGCTGGCTTAATGTTTGCTGTTTTCTCACTTGGTTCGATCGTTGGCGGTTTGCTGATTGCTCCAAGGTTCAAAGGTCCGAACGCACTAGCTGTGTTCATAGTGATTTCTCTGGTTGGCTATTCAGCCATTTTGATAGCCCCAGAGAATCCAGTCTGGGCAGCAATTAGCCTGTTTATCGCCGGGCTTGGGGTGGCACCTGTGCTTGGAACGCTTTCGCTGATGATTGCCACCGGCACCACAGGAAGTGAGACCGTTGAGGCTTACGGTTGGACAACGGCGGGTCAGCTGGTTGGATTCTCCGCCGGAAGTGCGTTAGCAGGTATTGCGATTGACATAGTCAACCCAATAGCCGCGCTACTGGTTTCAGTGGTATTCATCGTTTTCACGCTGATTGCATCACTTTTGATTACTAGAACAGCAAAGCGTTCGAGCTAAACCTTCTGCTTGGAATTCTTGCCGGTGACGGCAAGCGACCAAATTGTTGTGATCACCAAGGTGATGATGATGACCGCTAGTGATAGCTCGGTGGAAATCTCCGGAATGATCTCAACGTGCTCACCGCCGTTGATAAACGGCAGCTCGTTCTTGTGAAGCGCGTGCACAACCAGCTTCACACCAATCCAAGCCAAGATGATGCTCAGACCGATTGATAGGTACTTCAATCGCTCCATTAGACCACCGAGCAAGAAGTAGAGCTGACGAAGACCCAAAAGTGCAAAGGCGTTTGCCACAAACACGATGTATGGCTCATTGGTAAGTCCATAAACGGCCGGGATTGAATCGAGCGCGAACAGGATGTCGGTAAATCCAATTGAGATCATGACCAACAAGAGCGGGGTGTATACCCACTTGCCATTTTGCTTGATGCGGTACTTGTCGTCGTGGTACTCGGTGGTGGTTGGAATGAATCTGGAAACGAACTTGGTCATTCCACCGGGTTCACTGTTGTCCTTTTCGCCCTTGTGGAAGGTCTCGAGAACCAGCTTGATGGCGGTAAAGATCAAGAATGCGCCAAAGACGTAGAACGCCCAGCTGAAGCTCTCAATAAACGCAGCACCAAGAATGATGAAGATGAAGCGCAGGATCAGCGCAATCGCGATACCAATCAGCAGCACCTGGCTACGCAGCCGCTTTGGCACCGCAAACTGAGTGAAGATGATCAAAAAGACAAAGATGTTGTCCACCGACAAGCTGTACTCGGTTACCCAGCCGGCAATGTATTCAGCCGCGTACCGCGGGCCCCAAACTCCACCGACAACGAAGGTGAATAGCAGTGCCAGCGAGATGTAGACGCTGACCTGAATTGCAGACTCGCGGAAGGTTGGCTCGTGAGGGCGGCGAAGCTGGACAATAAAGTCCGTTACCAAAATAACGCCTAGAACGGCGATCGTAACTGCCCAGACCCAGAGCTCTACCTGCATTATTTCCATTCCAATTCCGACAGCGCGGAATAATCGTCCGACCCCAATTGTAAGTATTAATACAAGATTGCGAGGGAGCTCAGTGAAAGTCCTTATTTCCGGAGCATCCGGCCTAATTGGCACCGAATTAAACCTGCAACTGAAAGCCCAAGGACACCAAGTTGTGAGACTGGTGCGCCGTCCAGCACGCTCTGCCGAAGAGCTTTCCTGGAGCCCGGGACTGGCCCTGCTTGACCCAGCTGCGCTGTCAGACATCGATGCGATTATCAACCTGGCCGGCGCGACCACGGGCAGAATCCCCTGGACCAAAAAGTATGAAAAAGAATTGATTTCTTCCAGACTCGACTCCACCAAGACCCTGGTCGATGCGATTAATGCCTGCCCTAATCCCCCACAGGTTTTGATCTCTGGCTCAGCATCCGGAATTTATGGCGACCAGGGTGATGCTTGGCTGGATGAGTCATCACCAAAGGGTGAAGGATTCCTAGCCGATCTTGCCTACCAGTGGGAAGAGGAAGCGAAGCTGGCCAGAACCCGAGTGGTGCTGGTTAGAACAACCATGGTGATGAGCAAGAAACTCGGTGCGCTCGGAAAGCTCTTGCCGCTGATCAAACTCGGCATTGGCGGAGCACTTGGCTCGGGTAAGCAGTGGTGGGCATGGATCTCACTCGAGGACGAAGCCCGGGCGATCATTCACCTGATCGAAAACGAAACTGCATCAGGTGCCTACAACCTAACCGCGCCGGAACCTGCCACCTGCGAGCAGATCATCAAGGAGCTGGGTCGTCAACTTCACAGACCTACGATCCTCAAGGTTCCAGCATTTGCCATGAGACTGTTGATCGGCAAAGCAGCCGATGAGCTTTTGCTCTGCTCACAAAAAATGAAATCCCACCGACTCGAGAAGACGGGGTTTGTTTTCAAACACCCGACCCTCACCGAATCGGTGGGATACGTTCTGAACTAATTACTTAGCTGCAGGCTTTCTGGCCGCTGGCTTCTTCGCTACAGGCTTCTTTGCAACTGGCTTCTTAGCTGCAGTGGTTGCCTTAGCAGCCGCTGGCTTGGCAGCAGGCTTAGCTGCTGGCTTCTTTGCTACAGGCTTCTTTGCAACTGGCTTCTTCGCTGCAGTGGTCGCCTTGGCAGCAGGCTTAGCTGCTGGCTTCTTTGCTGCTGGCTTCTTTGCTGCGGTGGTCTTTGCAGCCGCAGGCTTCTTGGCAGCCGTTGCTGGCTTCTTGGCTGCAGGCTTCTTAGCCGCTGGCTTCTTGGCTGCGGTGGTGGTCTTCTTCTTTGCAGCTGAAGCGCCCTTTGCCACAGCGTTAGCTGCCTTCTCTACCTCGGCTAGGGCCTCAGCAGCAAACTTGGTGCCAGCCTTACGTGCATCTTCAGCAGCCTTGGTCGCGGCCTTGCCTGCCTCGTCAGCAAGAATGCCGGCTTCCTTTACGGTTACCGCAGAAGTCTTTTGAAAAAATCTCTTTACGTCGTCTAAAAGTCCCATTGTTTTGCGCGCTCCATTTGTCTTTGTATTGGGGGTTAACTGTGTTTTAGCTTAACGCCAGAATTAGATTGCGCGGCGTCTTGCGAGTATCGCGTCTAATTCTTTACTTTGCAAAATATTGACAGGTCTTTGAATCTCGACTACATCAGCCAGGTTGTTAACTAGCTCTCCAACCTTTGGTTGGTTCAGCGGAGCAGGAATTGGGTTTGGTGCCCAATCGCGATTTTCAAGTAGCGGTCGCTTTGTGGAGGCTTTCTTTCTCACCTCTTGGCGAGTGCGGTGAAGTTTAGATGCGAGCGATGACGCCTGGACCGACGCCGCCCTTGAAACTAAGATGCTCAAAATCGCAAGAATCCCAACCGCTATAGAAAGCACCCACCAGCCGGCGTTTGTCGTTGCTGCCAAGGCCGCGGAGATGCTGCCGATAAGGAACATCGCAAACAGCACTGAGAAAAATCTTTGAGTGTTGACTAGGCGATTTAGCTTCTCATCCGAAGTCATCGGCAACTTTGCCTGGGCAACTTTTACGTCGCGTTTTACGATGCTGGAGTTGGCTCTAAGTTCAGATCGCTTGGAAAATCCTGGGACAAAAATCGCCAACCAGACAATGGCCGCAACCACCAAAGTGATTCCACCCAAGCCCACCGAATTTTCCATAGCTTCAAGATATGCCTAGGGGTTCCCAAACGGCGTTATTCAGAGCGCGTGTTCGCCAGTCGGTTCAACATCGAGCCGGTTTTTTCCTCCGCTGTGATGGCAAAAATCTTGTGGTCGCGCCATGCGCCATCGATATGAATGAAGCGTTCCTTTAGACCTTCTTGCCTGAGTCCCAATTTTTCAACAACTCGAAGGCTTGGCATATTCTCCGGCCGAATGTCAATTTCAACTCGATGGAGCCCTACGTCATCCATCAAAAAATCAATCGCTAATGCGACAGCGGTCGGCATGATGTTTTGCCCCGCGGTGGATTTTGCGATCCAGTAACCGATTGTTGCCGAGGACACTGACCCGTGTTGAACATTGGCCACATTGAGTTGACCCACCACCAAGCCATCTTTCAAAATCACAAACCCATAGCCGGTTCCGCGCCTGGCCTGCGCTCTCAGACTGGAAATCATCCAGCGGGCATTCACCACGGTTCTAAGTCCCGGTGTGGTTGCCTCCCAGGGCTCTAGCCAATCTCGGTCCTGAGTAAGCAGCTGCTGCAAGCGCCAATAATCTCTTCTTCCGACTGGACGAAGCGAGATTGCTCCATGGGCGATTGGGCGAAATGGGTTCACGCTGGCAAGATTACCTCTATGGAATCCCTCGAAAGCAAATCTGAGATCAGACAGCGCTGTCTTGCGGCTAGACCTCAGTCTTCGGAAGGGCTTGCAGCCAATCTGGTGCGACTCACCCTTGAGCTCAATGCAAGCGCGGTAGCCAGCTATCAGCCACTTGCCAATGAGCCCGATATCGCGGAGTTCAACAACTGGGTGATTGCGATGGGCAAGAAGTTGCTTTTGCCAAGAATCTCAGGCGATGAATTGGTATTTGCCTCTGGGGATTTGGCACCGGGCAGCCATGGCATTTTGGAACCGCAGGGCGAGGCTAGAGATATTTCCGAGTGCGAACTAATCCTTGTTCCCGCTCTGGCTGTGGATGGTGTGGGAAACAGACTTGGCAAAGGCAAGGGCTACTACGACAGAGCGCTCTTGTCAGTTACGGGCATCCCGCGCTACGCGGTGGTGTTTGACTCAGAGGTGCTGGCGGCAATCCCAGCAGAAGCTCACGATGTTTGGGTGACCGGTGCTGTTACGCCAACAGCAATCCATCACTTTCGCGCATCCGCAATCAGTTAAAATTTTCTCGGAGGAAACATGCCAACTTATTCATACGTCTGCAAAGAGTGTGAACATGCATTTGAGATTCAACAGTCTTTCTCAGATGCTGCTTTGACCAGCTGCCCAAAGTGCGAGGGTGAACTGCGCAAGCAATTTGGCAATCTTGGAGTCAGCTTCAAGGGCTCCGGTTTCTACCGAACCGACTCACAGCCTTCTAGCTCTTCTAGCGACTAGCCCCAGTGCGGAGGGCGCTCGTCATTTAGACGATTGTCGTTATTGTCATCCGGATCGCCCCAGGCACGACCGGTGTCCTCAAAGGCCTTGTCCTCAAATAGTGGTTGCGCTTTGCGCTCAAGATCAAGGCCCAATTGCTTGGCAATTCGATTAGCTACCTCTTGCGGCTGGGCGAAGATTTCAAGGGCGTGGACGCGGATGTAGGTCCAGCCCATCGCACGCAAAAGTCCTGGCCTAAGCCAAAGCTTCTCGTCCCAGTTCTCGCCTCTAAGCGCCCAGTCGGCATCGATCACAGCCGCCTTGTTCCCGAGCGACACCGCAAGCCCAATTCGATCGCCAAAGTTCAGTGCGACATTGCAACCAATCTTTTCCAACCTTCTGGCAAGGTCTGCCAAAAGTGGGTCTGGTTCGCCACTTCGAATATCGCTTAGGAAACTTGGGGCGATTAGGTCTTTTAGCCAGCGTTGATTATCCGGAAGTTTTCCGGCAGCAAAGTCCTCGAAGTTGTAGCAAGAGACCACGGTCAGTCGTTTCCTTGCAGACACGATCGTGTTGACCATCCAGTGGGAGGCGAACTCTGAATTGAAATCACCTAACGTTCCGGAAATTCGACCCTCTGGAGTTTTACCAAAACCAACCGAGAAGATAACTCGATCTGCAAGTCGGTGGGTGAACTGGCTCATGGTCGCGACCTGGAAACGCTCGCGACCGTGGGCGTCAAAGAACTCTGCGAGCTTTGCCTGATCCTTCAGCGCTAAGGCCACCGACTGTTCGATGCGGTCGGCGTGTGCTGCGGACGCGGTAACAACGCAGAGCGACTGCTCAGGAGTCCACCTGGCGTGGTTTAGTACGAGTTCTGCGACCTTAGCTACCTCAGCGTCCATCGACTCGGTGGCACCTTCAATAGTCGAGGTTGCAACTGCCCCCTCAAGAATTTGAACATGTTCGAAGTTGTGAGAACCAAACAGCTGCCCGGCTGCCGGTTCCAAAATCAAACGCTCGCTATAGAAGTTTTGGTTTAGGTAACTACCCAAAACCTGACCCTCGGTGCGATAGCTGTGGGTGATGGAGATTGACCCGAAGCGCTTCGAAATTGCCTCATAGCTTGACTCACGCTTTGGAGCAACATGGCCCTGATTTGGCCTTGCCACTGTGTCAAAGTCCTCAACCAGTGCAAGGGTCGGATCACCAAAAACAATCACCTGATTTGCTCGAGCTATTGCCGGAAGTGCCTCCGCCATGGCGGTGGAAGCGGCGTCCAGAATGATTACCACATCAAATTTTTCGTCCTTAGCCAACTCGTGCATGCGATAGGGCGATAGCAGTACTGCACTTGCCAGCGCATTCCACAGCGGTCCAGCTTCTTGATATCCGGATTTGAGGTTGAGCTCTCTGGCTCTAAGTAGATTGCGAAGTTTGTCGGCCTGGGCTGGGTGCTTGGTAATTGCGGTGGTCCAGCGCTTACCCAAACGATCTTTAACCTCGGCGTTTCCGTGGTCAATCAGTTGCGTTGCACAGCGTTCGAATTCGGTTTCCAGCTTTGCAATCTCGGTCGCTGAGTACTGCAGGATGGCCGGGTTACGATTCACGATCGCCTCAAGTGCAGACTGCCACCAGGCCAACTCAAATTCGCTCTCCACCTGCTCAAGGCTTGGGTGTAGCTTGCACAGCTCCACAACTAAAGATCCGAGCCCTAGCTGTTCAAGCTGAGCCACCTTTGGTTCACGCTCCAGCAGTCGATCTAAAATCTCGGTCTTAGAGGCAAGGTCATTGACCTTCGCCTCTAGGTCATCAAGACTCAAACGAGTCAAAAGCTCGATATCTGGATTTGGGTCGAGGTGACGCTGCAACAGATCCAGCACCGAGGTGATTCGCTCGTACTTTTCCTGAACATCGCTAAGCCCTAGCGGAACCGTCGGCGGAGCCTGGGTTTGGTTGAGCTCCAGCCAACCAATTCGCTGCTGTTCTGCAAGCTGGAGCGAAAGATATAGGTTGCTTATAGATGCACCCGGGCGAATAAATTCTTTAGCAAGTTTTTTGAATCTGCGACGCTGTGCACCTGAGAGCTGGCCGCGCTCAGTTCTAGGTGCGGTTGCTTCAATCATCTGGGCAAGCGATCGGTCATAGATTGAAGGTAGGAACTTATCCAGGGTCTCACGAATACCAAGGAGTAACCGCAGCTGTCTTGCCCACTGCTCGACGCTCTCGCTCTGAACCAGCTTTTGATCGCCTAGGTACCGATTGATCTGATAGCGAAGGGTCCGGAATTCCTCGCCGGAGATTGACCGAACCGCGCTAAGTGCAGCATCTATCTCAAGCTGGTTTTCAAAGCGAGCAGCGAACCAAGGTGAATCCTGCGGTCCGTAATTAAACACTTCGAGTTCGAAGGCATTTCGAAGAGCTGGGAGCGCGGTCTCGGAAAGTCCAGGCAAAAGATCTGTGCGAATTCTTGCGTTGTTTACAGCAGGCACCGGCTTGCCGGCCAGCGCTGCCAGCTCTCGCATTGCGTCGATCAAACTGACATTAAGCTCTTGGTCTGGATGACCCACCAGCTCGAAATACTTTGCTATTTGAGCTTCTGCTTGCTTCTTGGCAGACAAAGCGTCAGCGAGGGCAACGGGTTGGGCTTTCTCATTGCGAGAAATTGCACTCACCGCATCGGTCCAACTGTGAGATTCGCGGATTGCTAGGCCGGCAAGGCCTGCGGCACCCAGACGTTCTGCCATTTCATCCAAGGTCTGCTGCCTGGGTCCAATAATCAGTGCTCGCTTTGAGGCGTAGGCAAGATTTGCAACTAGGTTCACCGCGGTCTGCAGATAGCCACAACCCGGCAGTGTTTCAACCGCAAAGGAATTGCCCGCCAGGGCCCTGGTCAACACCTCTCGCTGTGAGTTGTCGGCGTTTGCGACCAAAACCACTTCGTGAGTCGAAGTCAGTAGTGGAACTTCTTCCTCGCCAGTTAGCAAGTTTGAAATTGACTCGTCGAGCGAGTATTCCTGCAACTGAGTCATTAGAAGATCCGGCACAAAGTTTCCCAGCACCAGTAGCTTTTCAACTTCAACTCTTTGGCCCGACAGAATTTCAGACACCAAAGACAAAACCGAAAGCGGGATGAGATCGCCCTGACCAACCGATACTGCCAAGAGGTCATTCGGGCTGAAACTCTTTCTGACCGAACTGATCATTTTTGAGACCGCCGGGTTCAACTGCGGTCTTGGGTCGATTCGAATTTCGTAGTCTTCGCCCTTGGAAATTAGGTGGGTTGGCCAAAGCAAAATCGGAAGCTTCTGGCCGCTGTCCAAATCCTGCACCAAGCCACCGGCAATAAAAATTGATGCGATACCAAAGTTGTCTTGGATTCTTGCCGCTTTGAGTTTTATGCGGCGCACCGTGCTGTGAGCACGAGCCTGGGCGACTCCATCGCGAACCAGGTTGCTTAGCGTTGTGCTTCTTGAGGTAACTAGCTGAGCAAGTCCTCCGGGGTGGGATCTAGCAAGGTCCACCTGACCGAAGCTGGAAAGCTCAAACGAAACTAAGGGGTTGGTTCCACCAATTCCCGAAAGTTCATCGCGCCAAGCGCGGATGCTAGCGTGCGCTTCCACGCGCAAATCCTAAGAGCGAAACTCTGTAATCCTCGGTTGGCTCTCGGGCCGCCAGCTAAACAGTTATCAAGCCAAAATCCAACTGGCAATTGCGAGTAACCTAGTAGTAGCTTTTTGGCTTCGTAGCTCAGTGGATAGAGCAACGGTTTCCTAAACCGTGTGTCGTAGGTTCGATTCCTACCGAGGCCACTTATGCAGCTTGGCGCTGCATCCCCAAAAACGGCTCCCACTGCGGGTCTTCTTTTTCAACTCCACGAACCGTCCAAATTAAACCGCTAGGCATCTTGGGTGTGACTTTGAGCTCCCAGCCCATCTCTGCCGGAGTCTTATCGCTCTTGTTGTTATTGCAGCGTAGGCAGCAGGCAACTAGGTTTTCCCAGCTGTCGGCTCCCCCACGAGATTTTGGAAGAATGTGGTCAATTGTGTTTGCGCTCTTACCGCAGTAGCCGCAGCGGTGACCATCCCTTCTCAGGACTCCTCGCCTTGAAACCGGGATCTTTCGAGAGCCTGGAATTCTTACGTAGCGCTGCAGCAGAATCACGGTTGGTAACTCGAACTCGCGATCTGCGCTGTGGACCCTACCCTTCTCAGCACCGGCGAGAATGGTTGCCTTTTGGTTCAACACCAAGATCAACGCTCGCTTGAATGACACTACGGCTAGCGGTTCGTAACCCGCGTTTAGGACTAATGTGCGCAACTGACTGCTCCTTTATCGAAACCACCCGCACGGCCTGCGGGATTTCGGTGTGACTGCCGGGCAATAAAAAACGCGCCGCAAAATGCGACGCGCGAAATTTCCCGGCTAGATATACAGGGATGCTGGTGCAAATGGATCCAATTGCCGTGCTTGGAGAGCAAACCATTGGGCATCTTGCACCTCCTCCCCAATAATCGAGCCAACACTTGATGGAAGATTACGACGGACAGGTGAAAAACTGCGCAGAAACGCAGAAACAAAAAATGAAGTTTTGGTATCGATTAATTGTTGATGTCGACCAGGCGGATGATGTGGAATCGAGGAGTGAAGATTGGCGCTAGCTTCACACGGTCACCGGGCTGTGGTGCGTGGTAGAAGTTACCGTTACCCGCGTAGATTCCATTGTGGCTGTAGTCGTTGAAAACCACGATGTCACCGGGAACTGCATCCTCAATGTCGATCTTTACACCCAGTTTGGACTGCTGATAAACACTGTGAGGCAGTGGAACGCCAAACTGCGAGTAGATGAACAGCACGTAGCCAGAGCAGTCAAAGCCAGCCGGAGTCTCGCCACCGTAAACATATGGAACACCGACCAATTCGGCGGATGTCTTCATCAATAGAGCCGAGCTGAAGTTGCTGAATCGTGGCTTGACCCAGTAATCCTCAGCGAGCATTCCTGTGTAGGTGCGACTTCTGGAGGTCTTGACTTCAAATTCTGATGCTTCGGCAGGCTTGTAGTCTCCGCGCGAGAATTCGACAGCACGAACAGTTGCAACTGATAGGCCTTGAGATTCCGTT
>CANESN010000017.1 GCA_947441105.1 Micrococcales bacterium | reverse complement strand
CGGAGACCAGGTTGGTCTTTTTGAGGTGTTGGCGGTGAGAGACCACAACGTGGCGGGCCTCGATGGAACCGGCTGCAACCTCAGGAAGGAAAGGCTGGTAAGTCATGTACGGTAGCGGGTCAACCAGAGTAACCTCCGCCTCACCGCGCTTTAGGGTCTTCTCCAGCTTCCAAGCGGTGTAGAAACCGGCATAGCCACCACCGATAATCAAGATGCGCTGTGGCGGCTTTGGGTTGAGAATCTCCTGAGCCACCTGAGGTGGAGTCACGGACTTAGTTTTCGCTACTGTCATGTTGCGGCTTACCTTTGGTTTTCTTCAAGGCCCCAGACTTACCCGTACGCTTCCGACGCAGAACAATCCAGAGCAACGGTGCAAGGGGTGCTAACAGCCAATAGAGTATCGGATTCAGCCACGGTTCCGAGATAGATTGGCCAACTGGTTCAGGGTTTTCTTGGCTCGAGGTGCTTACATCCTCAGCGATAGGTTCTGGTTCACTGGGTGAAACCAGCTCGGACTGCTCCTCTTCCACTGCGGATCGGTATTGGGTAATCCAGTTTTTCAACGAACCCAGCGGGTTTTCGTCGGCCGTGGCGGTGGATGCAAGAGCTGCCACCGGATCGATTACTCCGTGTCCGTAGTTTGCATCGAAGCCAGGTGCCCCCAGGTCTTTGGCCGATGTCAAAAGCCTTTCGATTAGGTCATTTGCACTGGCTTTTGGATCAGCCTGTTTCATAAGTGCGAGTAGACCGGAAACCAGTGGCGCGGCAGCTGATGAGCCGTCCCAGATTCGATAGCCCTCACCAGGATATGCGCCTAGCAGGTCCTCAGCGGGAGCTGAGATGGCAACCCCGAGACCAGCCGTTGAAGCTTCGGCTGGTTCTTGGTTTTTGGTCACTCCTCCTACCGAAACCACACCTGGGATAGTTGCCGGGGCAGATGGTCTTGAGGATTTATCTGATCGATTTCCAGCGGCAGCAACCACCAAAACATCATTTTCAAAGGCGTAGCTAAACGCCTCATCCCAGCTACGTGGCCAAGTTTGCGAGTTTCGGGTCAGCGAGAGGTTGATGATGTCAGCATCATGATCCACCGCCCACCTAACCGCCTGGGCAATTTGGTCATCGGTATTGGAGCCCGGTACGCCTAGGCCAATTGAAATGGCGAGCAGTTTTGCTTTTGGAGCGACGCCAACGACTCCAGAGCCGGTGCTTCCTTGGCCCGCAATAAGCGATGCCACCATGGTCCCGTGGAAAGCCGAGCTGCCAACCCCGGAAGTGCCATTTGGCACCCCGACGGTGGAGAAGTCGACGCCGTCAATCACGGTGCCCTGTAAATCTGGGTGTGAAGAATCGATTCCGGTGTCGATAACTGCAATGGTTACACCGGATCCATCGAGCTGGGTTTGGTCAAAGCCATAGCTTTGAATCCACCAGTTGTCAGCAATGGTTGCCGGTGCCAGCAAAAGACCCAGCACCAAAAGCGCTATACGCACCGGCATACCTCAGGAGACCATTCCAAGGCCTTTAGAGCAAGATCGCCAATTGGATTTACACCCTCGCCTTTAGCTAGCGAATGACCGATTAGCGCGTGCAGGCACTTGACTCTGGTTGGCATCCCGCCGGCTGAAAAATCTGTTATCTCCTCAACAACTTCAATGGCTTCGCGCTCAGCCAAATACTGCAAGTGAGCTGCCGAGTATGCCGCTGAAATCTCGCTGTCGGTCTGCAAGAGGTCCTGCAGTTCAACCATGTAGCCGGAGGCTTCGAGGGTTGAGACCGCTGCGGTTGCAGCCGGTTGGGTGAGGTAGTAGAGCGTTGGAAATGGCGTGCCGTTATCAAGCCGAGGCTTGGTCTTCACAACCAGTGGTCGACCACAAACACACCGCGCGGCAATCGCCAGAATATCTCGGGCAGGTCTGCCGAGTTGCCTGGTTACCTCAATAATGTCTTCATTGGTGACTGAAGTTTCGGGCATTATTCACCCTCAGGCTGATCAAGAGCTGCCCTGAGTCCAGATTCGATAAGTGCATCCACCCAGTTTTCATTGGCTGCAGCAACCTCAAGTGAAATCTCGTCAGCATTGCGCTTGGCTGCAAGCAGGGCCCCGACGGTTCCGGAGGTATCGGTGAAATCGAGTCCCTCGGTGTCCATCACGAGGTAGGAAACCTCACCCGGAAGCACGTAGTAGAGCCGGTCTCTAGCTTGAGATCGGATATACACCGGGTCTTGCCAGCGATCGCGCTCGGCTTGCATATCCTCAACCGCCTGCTCAGCCTGCTGGATGCTCACCTCCATCTCGGCGATCTGTCGGCGCTGATTCAAAAAAGCCTGAACGTCAGAAGAGATTAGAAAGGTGCCGGCAACAATCACCAGAATGATGCTGACAGTGACGCTATTGAGCTTGACCGCGCGCAGCATCAGTTTGCCCTGCGAAAGGGAAACTGGAACCTTTGCGTCCCGGGGATTAGTTGGTCTAGCCATAGCCACCCAAGTTTAAGTGCGAAAGCTCGGGGAGGCGTACTGCCTCACCCGAGCATTCGCTAAATGAAACTATCCCTGGTAGCGAGGGAAAGCGCTGCGACCGGCGTAAACAGCGCCGTCAGCAAGCTCTTCCTCGATGCGCAGCAGCTGGTTGTACTTGGCAACGCGCTCAGATCGAGCTGGAGCACCAGTTTTGATCTGTCCGGCGTTGGTGGCAACCGCAAGGTCTGCAATGAAGGTGTCCTCGGTCTCGCCGGAGCGGTGAGAAATGATTGCCTTCATGCCGTGACGCTGAGCTAGCGATACGGCATCCATGGTCTCGGTTAGGGTTCCGATCTGGTTTACCTTCACCAAAATCGCGTTACCAGCTGCAAGGTCAATACCCTTTTGCAATCTGGTTGGGTTGGTTACGTAAAGGTCGTCTCCAACTAGCTGCACCTTGTCGCCAAGGGCTGCGGTGATCTTGGTCCAGCTTGCCCAGTCGTCCTCGGCTAGCGGGTCTTCAATCGAAACCAGTGGGAAACGAGCCACTAGATCGGAGTAGTAGGCGATCATCTCGTCGCTGGAAAGCTGCTTGCCCTCGAAGCTGTATTTGCCGGTCTTCTCGTCGAAGAACTCGGTAGCTGCAACATCCAAAGCCAACGCAATCTCGGTTCCGAGCTTGTAACCAGCAAGGCCAATGGCCTCAGAGATTAGCTCTAGAGCTGCTGCGTTGTTTGGTAGGTCAGGAGCAAAGCCACCCTCATCACCCAAACCGGTAGCTAGGCCCTTCTCGGAAAGAAGCTTCTTGAGCTGGTGGTAAACCTCGACACCCCAGCGAAGTGCCTCGGAGAAAGACTCAGCACCGTGAGGGACAATCATGAATTCCTGGATGTCAACACCGGTATCGGCGTGAGCTCCACCGTTGATGATGTTCATCAGTGGCACTGGAAGCACGTGAGCGTTGGAGCCACCTAGGTAGCGGTAAAGCGGGAGGTTGGTCGACTCAGCAGCTGCGCGAGCATTTGCTAGAGACACACCCAAAATTGCGTTTGCACCGAGCTTGCTCTTGTTGTCGGTTCCATCGATTGCGATAAGCGCGGCATCCACCAAGCGCTGGTCGGCTGCATCGAAGTCAACAAGTGCCTCATCGATGGTCTCGATTACAGCGCGAACAGCGTTCTGAACACCCTTGCCCAGGTAGCGGGACTTGTCGCCGTCTCTAGATTCGTGTGCTTCGAAAGCACCGGTCGATGCGCCAGATGGCACAGCGGCGCGACCAAAGCTGTCGTCGGAAAGCAGAACTTCAACCTCAACGGTTGGGTTTCCACGAGAGTCAAGAATTTCGCGAGCGCCTACAGCGGTAATGATGGACAAGGTGTCTCCTTTGATTGCGACAATTCGCAGATTAAAAAGTGATTTGTTGGAGGCGAAAACGACGCTGTATTCAACCTAATTCTAATGCGATTAGCCAATTTGCTTGAAATCTAGACCGGAAAGGTCAGACACCGATTCGTCAACGATGGCGAATTGTTGGTAGCCGCTTTCGGCAAGCTGCTCAAGCAATGCCTTTAGATTCTTCGGGCGAATTTCCAAGCGGACCTGTCGCCCGGATTTGATTAGCTGCTGCTGAATCGCAAGTCCCCGAGCCTCAGTGTTCGCCTCAAGAACCAACACAACAGATTCGCCCGAACTTTGTTGATCTGGAATCAAATCCACAATGCGCTCAATCCCTAGCGAAATTCCAACTGCTGGGGCATCGATGCCGAGCCACTTTCCAACCATGCCGTCATAACGACCGCCGCCACCAATAGAGGAGCCTGATTCCGGGTGTTCGATTTCAAAAATCGATCCGGTGTAATAACCCATGCCGCGGACCAGGGTTGGATCAAAGCGCAGTGAGCTTGCCTGATCGCCCAGTCCTTGCCAAATTGGCTTTAGTAGCTCTGGAATATCCGAGGCATCGATAGCGGAAAGCCAAGCTTGGGCCGCCTTATTTACCGCCTCGCCAAATTTCTCACCGAGCTCTTTTGCAACTCCCTCGATGCCAACTTTGTCTAGCTTGTCGACGGTGATCATCGCCGACAGGGCATCGGATGCCGATATCCCCAAAGCTTGAATGTTGGAACGCAACAGCTCACGGTGGTTCACTCGAATCGTGGCATCTGTAATGCCGATAGCCGCCAAAGCTGAAAGCGAAGCCGATAGAAGTTCGAGCTCGGCGAGAATCGAATCGTCACCAATGATGTCGATGTCGCACTGGATGAACTGGCGATAACGACCTTTTTGAGGTCTTTCTGCTCTGAAGACCGGACCGGTCTGAATAGCCTTGAAAACCCTTGGCAGTTTCGCGTGATTCGATGCGTAGAAACGGGTTAGGGGAACCGTTAGGTCAAAGCGCAGTCCCAGGTCTGCCAGTTCTTCCCCGGCTTCTTGGGCCTGAGTAAATTCCTCGCCGCGTTTTTGAACTTTGAAAACAAGCTTTTCGTTATCGCCGCCCTGACCTGAGGTGAGTCGGTCAAGGTCTTCGAGCACCGGGGTTTCGATTTGCTGAAATCCACGAGCGGTGTAGCTATCAACCACGGTGGCAATCAAACGCTCACGCTTGATTTTGTCCTGCGGGAGAAAATCCCGCATTCCTCTGGGTGCATTTACTGGGTTGGCCACCGGACAAGTCTGGCACAGAAGCCGATAAATCCATGGTTTACCAAACGCTATGGCTAATGTTCAGAGCGATTCAGCTCAAGCGTCCAACTCCCAAAGCATGGATGGCAAACCTAATCGGCAAAACCAATCACTCCGGCATCCGTGGCGGCAGAAATTTCATATGAACGAATTTCCACCTGCAGTTCTTTGGTCGCTTCTCGAAGCGCTCGCTCCGGATCGAGACCTGCGGCCCTCGCGCTTGCTACTACCGCAAGCAATAGCTTTCCAAGCTCGTCTTCTGTCTCCATCGGGATAGCCGGAGAATCTGCGGTTTCTAAAAGCCCAATCTTTTCCGCCTTGCCCATCACCTTTGAGGCCAGGGCAAGTGCTGGCATCGCCTGTGGAATGCCGTCAAGCACCGAGGTGCGATTTGGCTTTTCCTTTTTCTTATGTCCATCCCAGACCTGAACCACATCATCGCCGGTGGCCGCTTTGTAGGTCTCTTTTTCCTCATCGGTGCCAAAAACGTGCGGGTGCCTGGAGATCATCTTTTGCTCCATGAAACTTGCTACATCTTCGAGGTCAAAGGGCTCACCTAGAGTTCCCGTCGATGCCAAATCCGAGTGAAAAATCACCTGGTAAAGCACATCTCCCAGCTCTTCCAAAATCTCATCCCGATTACCAGACTCGATTGCATCAATGAGCTCGTAGGTTTCTTCGAGCAGGTACTGAACTAGCGAACGGTGGGTTTGCTCAGCATCCCAAGGACACCCGCCGGGGATGCGCAGCTGGTGCATGGTCTGGATTAAGCTTTCGAGCTTTTGCAAAATTACCCCTTCGCAAAAATGATTTGGAAAATCTTCCAGAGCCAGTCAACCATCTCTTGGTCTCGAAGTGGTTCGCCAGAACTCGATGTCGGAGAAGGCATGGTTAGAAGCTTTGAGGTTTGCAGATATCTCAACCCCGGTATTTGGTGACTCAGTGCCACCAGGCGAGCATCGTCTATCTCAACCGGCGCAAACTTTGCCTGCAATCCCAAAAGGTTTACGTCCTTTAGCCCCAGTCGATTGGCCTGTTGACGAAGGTGAGTAACCTCGATGAGAGTTCTCACCGGCTGCGGTGCTTTGCCGTAGCGATCTTCGAGTTCTTGGAATATGGCATCTAGTTTTGCTCGATCGCTCTTCGCGCCGCTCTCGGATGAGAGTTTGTGATATGCCTCGAGGCGCAGACGCTCTGAGTCGACATACTCAGGCGGGATGCGCGCATCCACCGGCAACTCAAGTTTCAGCTCGGCAGGGCTGGAGATATCCTCGCCCTTGAATTCAGCTACCGCCTCGCCAATCATTCGAAGGTAGAGATCAAAGCCAACACCCGCGATGTGTCCAGACTGCTCACCTCCCAAAAGGTTTCCAGCACCTCTAATCTCAAGGTCCTTCATTGCCACTTGCATGCCGCTACCAAGTTCGTTATTTGAGGCGATGGTTGCAAGTCGGTCATAGGCGGTCTCGGTCAAAGTCTTGGTTGGGTCGTAGAAGAAGTAGGCATAGCCGCGCTCTCTTGAACGTCCGACCCTTCCGCGAATCTGGTGCAGCTGGCTAAGGCCAAAGTTTTCGGCGCGATCAACGATCAGGGTGTTGGCGTTTGGAATATCAATTCCAGTTTCGATGATGGTTGTCGAAACCAAAACATCGAACTTTCGCTCCCAGAAATCCACCACCACTTGCTCCAGCTGGTGCTCTGGCATCTGGCCGTGTGCAACGGCAATTCTGGCCTCCGGGATTAGCTTTGCGAGATCCGCAGCAACTTTGTCGATGGTTGAGACTCTGTTGTGGACAAAGAAAACCTGTCCCTCCCGAATTAGCTCACGCCGAATCGCTGCCGCCACCTGCTGCTCGCTGTAGCCACCGATGTAGGTGAGGATCGGGTGACGCTCTTCCGGTGGGGTGGCCAAGGTGGACATCTCTCGAATACCGGTAACCGCCATCTCCAGAGTTCTTGGAATTGGGGTAGCACTCATCGCAAGCACATCGACGTTGTGCTTTAGGTCCTTGAGTTTCTCTTTGTGCTCGACTCCAAAACGCTGCTCTTCGTCGATGATCACAAGACCTAGGTCTTTGAACTTGACTCCCTGGCCCAATAGACGGTGTGTGCCGATGATCATGTCCACTGCGCCGTTTTCTAATCCGCGCAGGGTCTCTTTGATTTCTTTGTCGCTTTGGAATCGAGAGATTGGCTTTATGGTGATTGGGAATGCGCCGTAGCGCTCGGCAAAAGTGTCCAGATGCTGACGCACCAACAAAGTTGTCGGCACCAGCATCGCAACCTGCTTGCCGTCCTGAATGGCTTTAAATGCTGCCCTGACGGCAACCTCGGTCTTGCCATAGCCAACATCGCCGGCCAAAAGTCGGTCCATCGGGATTGGCTTTTCCATATCCCGTTTGATTTCTTCGATGGTGGTCAGCTGATCGGGAGTTTCTTGGAACGTGAAGGCATCTTCGAGCTCCTGCTGCCAGGCGGTGTCTGGACCAAAGGCGTGTCCCTTGCTCTTCATGCGTGCCGAGTAGAGCTTGACGAGGTCGATGGCAATTTTGCGAACAGCTTTTCTAGCGTTGCCCTTTACCCTCGCCCAGTCGGTGCCACCCATTTTTGAAAGCACCGGTGCCTCACCGCCGACATATTTGGTGAGCATATCCAGCTGATCGGTTGGGACAAACAAAGTATCGGCTGGATAGGTGCGCTTTGGAGGTGCGTATTCGATAAGCAAGTACTCGCGAAAATGCTGCCTGGCACCGATGCCGCTTTGGCGCTGAACCAGTTCTTTGAATCTACCGATGCCGTGGATTTCATGAACCACATAGTCGCCCTGCTTGAGACTTAGCGGGTCAACCTGCTGGCCTCTTCGGCGAGCGAGTTTGCGCTCGCTGGGGGCCAGGTAAGAGGATGTGACGCCAAAGAACTCCGCCTCAGTTAGTAGCACCAGCTTGCTGGCTAGAAACGCGAAGCCATGGGCAAACTGACCAACCGAAACGGTGATGTGCTCGGTTGCTAACTTGCCAACACTGGTGGTCAGAATTGCTGGCAGCTCTGACTTAGTAAGAACCTCAAGCACTCGCTCGGCGCTTCCGTGGCCGTGAGCCATGACCACGACCTTGTGCTTTTGATTCATCAGATCCGCCAGCCATTCGGTGGCTGGCTGCTCGGGTGTGAACTTAGGAATTTCGCGATAGCCGAGGTCGGTGGCAGATTCTCCCACCAGAGCGCTCAGTGACACCAGGGTGTTGGACTGCTTTACCTTCGCTACAAACTCTTCGACAGTGAAGAAGTTTCCGCCGCTGAGGTCAATCGGAGCTTGTGAACCGGAGATAGCTGCATCCCAAGCGGCATGCAAAAACTCCTCGTTGGTTTGAATCAGGCTCTCGGCACGTTGCTCGATCTTTTGCGGGTCCTGCAAAATCACGATTGCATCTTTACCCAGGTAATCGGTAATCGGGCCGAGCTTCACACCAAGAGCGGGGGCGAGTGACTCCATGCCTTCGACCGGCATGCCATTAGAGATCTTCTCCAACATCTGAGTCAAATTCGGAAACTCGTGGGCCATTTCTCTTGCTCGAAGGGCAACCTGCGGGGTGATCAGTAGCTCGCGCGCCGGATAAATCTCCAGGTGGTCGACCTGACTTGCGATCGATCGCTGATCAGCTACCGAGAACTCTCGAACATCCTCAAGCTCATCACCAAAGAACTCCAAACGAAGGGCATGCTCACTGGTGGTTGGAAAGACATCCAAAATGCCACCGCGAATCGCAAACTCTCCGCGCTTGACCACCATGTCAACGCGCAGATAACCGATTTCTATTAGCTTCAGCGCTAGTTCCGGAAGCAGGTATTCATTGCCCCTGGAAATCAAGATTGGCGGGTGAGCCTCCATGCCACCGACCACCGGTTGCAGGGCAGCCCTCACCGACATCAAAACCAAATACGGCTTACTCTGCGACTTGAGTTCAAGCATCCGATGCAGGGCCTTGAGTCTTCTGCCCACGGTCTCTGCGGCCGGGCTTAGTCGCTCATGCGGCAGGGTTTCCCAGGATGGAAACTCGATGATTTCGATATTCGGCGACAGCTCTTTAGTCGAAGCCGCAATCTCCTCGGCTTGCCGAGAAGAGGGAGTGACCACAATCAAGGGTGCTTCAGAAGTCGCCAACCACTGGTTTATCGCATAGGGGTGAGAGGTGACCGGAGCGAAGAATTCGCCGCTTACGATCTGATTTGGGTGCGACTGACCCACCTCTTGAATCAGCGGGTGGAGGGTCACGACGTTAGTCTAGGCGACCTTTTCCTCAACTTGATCGGCAGCAAGTTCCAGTAGAACCGGTAGCTCCTTGCGCTCAATAGTTGAGAAGTCCTGCAGCACAAAGGCTGCTACATCCATCTGCCCCGGCGGACGGCCGATGCCGAAGCGAATTCGGTAAAACTCCGCGCCGCAGCGAGCAATGATGTCTCGCAGACCGTTGTGACCGGCATGGCCACCGGCAAGCTTCGATCGAATCTCGCCAAAAGGAATATCCAGTTCGTCGTGAACCACCAAGACCTGCTCGATAGGAATCGAGTAGAACTTCATCAGAGCCTGAACCGGTGCACCGGATAGGTTCATAAAACCTGTGCTCTTGGCCAGGATTACCTTCTTGCCACCTGCGACAAAAAGGCATTCGGCGGTGAGAGCGACAGACTTGTGGACCTTGAATTTGGCGTTGTGGCGCTTAGCCAAAACGTCGAGCACCATGTGCCCGACGTTGTGTCGATTTGATTGATAGCTGGGCCCGGGATTACCGAGCCCAACTACCAGCCAAACATCGTTACTCAGCTGCCGGACCAGCCTCTGGAGTATCTTCACCTGCAGCACCTGCCTTGGTCTCTACAACCGTGGCAACTAGCTCGCCCGCGGCAATGTCCAGGGTGACTCCCTGAGGAAGAATTAGCTCGCCCGCTAGGTAGTGGTGACCAGCAGCAGCTTCCTTGGAGATGCGAAGCTCTACGAACTCAGGAACGTGAGTTGCCTCAGCCTCAAGCTTTACGGTCTTGTGCTCTAGATCAACAACGGTGCCACTCATAGCCTCGCCAACTAGGTGAACAGGAACTACAACGTGGACCTTCTCGCCCTTGATGACCTCAACTAGGTCAACGTGCTCGATGATCTGGGTTACTGGGTCCTTAGAAGCGCTCTTTACTAGAACTAGCTCGGTCTTGCCCTCAATGGAAAGCTCCAAAAGAGCGTTCTTGTGGCGAAGAGCCAAAGCAATCTCGTGGGCTGGCAGTGAAACATGGCGGGTTGCGTGTCCGTGACCGTAGATTACGGCTGGAGTCTGGTGGATTGCACGAAGCTTACGTGCTGCACCCTTGCCGAAGTTCTCGCGAAGAGTTGCAACAATCTTGATCTCTGACATCTTTTCCTCATAGGTAATTGCAGCGAGGAAAAGGCACCCCGTCGATTACGGATACTTTGTATCCCTCGCCGCTGTTCGACCCAAAGCTTAGCGGCTTGTGCCTAGCTTTGCCAAGCGAATCAGCTAAGCGGCTTAGGCGTGACCTGGGAAGAGTGAGTTGACGGAGTCGTCATAGAACACCGCAGCAATTGCCTTAGAGATCAGCGGTGCAATTGAAAGCACAGTCAAAGTTGCAAATTCCTTGTCCGGGGTAATTGGCAGGGTGTTGGTAACAACCACTGAGTCAATAACCGGATCACTTAGTCGCTCAACCGCAGGGTGAGAGAAAACGCCGTGGGTGGCAGCAACGATTACTCGCTTTGCACCATTTGCCTTTAGAGCCTTCGCGGCGGCCAAGATGGTGCCACCGGTGTCGATCATGTCGTCAACCAACAGGCAGTCTCGACCGGCAACAGCACCAACGATTTCGTTTACCTGAACCTGGTTGGGTCGGTCTGGATCGCGACGCTTGTGAACAATCGCAAGCGGGCTGCCCAGGCGGTCTGCCCAAATATCTGCCACTCGAACGCGTCCAGAATCAGGAGACACCACGGT
>CANESN010000016.1 GCA_947441105.1 Micrococcales bacterium | reverse complement strand
GCCATAACCAGCTCTAAACCGCAGACCACCCGCAAGGCAATTAGAGCGATTCTAAATCGCGAAGATTCCCAACTGATCATTGTCGACCTGCCCGGTGTGCACCGACCAAGAACCCTTTTGGGCCAGCGCCTAAATGATTTGGTCACCTCAACCTTGACCGATGTTGATGTAATTGCGTTTTGCTCACCCGCTAACGAGAAAGTGGGCCCGGGGGATAAGCACATCGTTGCAGACCTCGAGCGTTTTCCTAAATCTAGGAAAATTGCGATTGTCACCAAAGTGGACACAGTTTCCAAAGAGCGCTTGGCCGAGCACCTAATGGACGTTCAGGCTCTGGGTGATTGGGCTGAGATTGTTCCGGTCTCGGGCCTCAAGGGCATTCAGGTCGAATTGCTGTCGGATCTTTTGTTCAAGCAACTTCCGGTAAGCCCAAAGCTCTACCCGGATGATGTTGAGACCGGTGAGAGTGACGACGACCTGATCTGCGAACTAGTTCGCGAAGCAGCGCTTGAATTAGTTGACGACGAGTTGCCGCACTCGCTTGCGGTCACCCTAGATGAGATAGTTCTAAGCGACGACAAACCAAATATTCACGTCAGTCTTTGGGTTGAACGCGATAGCCAAAAGGGAATCGTGATCGGCAAGGCAGGGTCGATGCTCAAGAAGATTGGCTCTGAGGCAAGAACGCAAATTCAAGCCCTGCTCGGTTACCCGGTGCATCTTTCAATCCAGGTCCGGGTTGCTCCGGATTGGCAGCGTAACCCCAAGCAACTAGGCAAACTCGGCTTCTAGTGCTAGATTTTGGGAATGCGTTCCGCTCTGTTGCTTAGTGGCCGCGACGAGGCCTAATTCGGCCCATTCTCGTCGCGGAGCCTAGGTGCGGCCACCAATAAATTTAGGCGGGAGCAAAAAATGGAAAACAATCAAAAACCTTCAAAGATGCCATTTGGGCGTTACAAGCCTTTTCACGAGCAGGTAAAGATCGAGCTTGCCGATCGAACCTGGCCAACCAAGCGGATTGAAAAAGCTCCACGTTGGTGTGCGGTTGACCTACGTGACGGCAATCAAGCTCTAATCGACCCGATGAGCCCTGAGCGCAAGCTTCAGATGTTCAAGCTTTTGGTGAAGATGGGTTACAAGGAGATTGAGGTTGGATTTCCTTCGGCATCTCAGACTGACTTTGATTTTGTTCGAATCTTGGTCGATGACAACCACATCCCGGATGACGTCACTATCCAGGTGCTAACACAGGCTAGAGATCACCTAATTGAGCGCACCTATGAGTCCATTGCGGGTGCAAAGCGTGCGATTGTGCACTTCTACAACTCCACTTCGATTCTGCAGCGCAGGGTGGTTTTTGGACAGGACAAAGAAGGCATCAAGCAAATCGCGCTTTCTGCTGCCAGAAAGTGTCTGGAGTTAGAAGCCACCATTCCCGGGACCGACGTCTTTTACGAGTACTCACCCGAGTCATACACCGGAACCGAACTGGAATACGCGGTTGAAGTTTGCAACGCAGTGGCGGAAGTCATCAAGCCAACGCCAGAGCGAAAACTGATCATCAATCTTCCTGCAACGGTCGAGATGGCATCTCCAAATGTCTATGCCGACTCAATTGAGTGGATGTCCAGAAACTTGACTCCTCGTGACAGCATCATTGTTTCGCTGCACCCACACAACGACCGCGGCACCGCGGTTGCTGCTGCGGAACTTGGCTACATGGCTGGAGCTGATCGCATTGAGGGCTGCCTATTTGGCAATGGCGAGAGAACCGGAAACGTTGACCTGGTCACTCTGGGCCTAAATCTATTCAGTCAGGGAATCGATCCACAGATTGACTTTTCTGATATCGACCAGATTAAGCGCACCGTTGAGTACTGCAACCAGTTGCCCGTTCCAGAGCGCTCACCATATGGTGGCGACTTGGTTTACACCGCTTTCTCCGGTAGCCACCAGGACGCAATCAAGAAGGGCTTCGAACACCTAGCAAAGGATGCTGCTGCAGCTGGAGTCAGTGTTGATGAATACACCTGGGGTGTGCCTTATCTTCCAATCGATCCAAAGGATGTTGGCAGAAGCTACGAGGCCGTGATTCGTGTGAACTCGCAATCCGGTAAGGGCGGCGTCGCTTACCTTCTAAAGGCAGATCACAATCTTGAACTTCCTAGGAAGCTACAGATTGAGTTCTCTCGAGTTGTGCAGGAGCACACCGACAGCCAAGGCGGAGAAGTTACCAGCGAGCAGCTTTGGGAAATTTTCCAAGACGAATACCTACCGAGCCAGAACGTTGATACCAAGTGGGGTCGATTCGAGCTCAAGCGCATGCGCACCGAGAGCGAGATGGACGGCGTGGTAAACCTTTCGGTAGTGCTTCGCGATGGAGCTGAGGAGATTGCCGTCTCCGGAACCGGCAACGGTCCAATTTCGGCATTTATCGATGTGCTTTCAAAGCAGGGTGTCTCCGTAAAGGTAAATGACTACCTTGAGCACACCCTCAGCGCCTCAGGAGATGCATTGGCTGCTGCCTACACCGAGTTGGTTGTGGATGGCAAAGTGCTTTGGGGAGTCGGTATCGATGGTGACATCGCAATTGCTTCCATCAAGGCCTTGATCTCCGCAGTCAATAGAGCGGTTCGCAGCTAGCCTGAGCAGGTTTCAGGCAAGCTTCGGCGATACTTTCTTGCATGCCGCACTACCGCGATGAGGGAATCATTCTCCGCACCCACAAGCTGGGTGAGGTCGATCGCATCCTCACAATCCTGACCAAAGAGCACGGGCAGATTAGAGCGGTTGCGAAGGGCGTCAGAAAAACCTCCAGCCGCTTCGGCGCAAGACTTGAACCCTTTATGGTCGCGGATCTGCAGCTTTTTGAAGGTAAGAACCTGGACACGGTTTCACAGGTTGAGCAACTTGCCAGCTACGGCGCTCAGATAGTTGCGGATTACCCCAAATACACCGCGGCAAATGCCATGGTTGAGGCCGCTGAAAGACTGACGAGAGAATCCTCCAACTCTCAGCAGTACTTACTTTTGCTAGGAGGACTCAGAGCACTTTCGGGTTCCGAACACGAGGGCTCCCAGGTTTTGGACTCATATCTTTTGAGAGCGCTATCGCTCTCGGGCTGGGTGCCGGAACTTGGCAGCTGCCAAAGTTGTCAAAGTGAGAACCCGGTGGCATTTTCTGTCCACACCGGTCACGTCAGCTGCGGTGAATGCTCTCTTCCTGGAGCCGTGAAACTCGGAGCCGCTGGGCTAATGCACATGCGCAACCTTTTGGCCGGAAATTGGCCTGAGGTAGCAACTGTCGAACCCGGAGCGAAGTCAAACGTGAGTTCGGTAATTTCGGCATACTTGCAATGGCAACTCGAGCGCGGGTTGCGTTCGATGAGCATGGTGGAGCGGGCCTAGTGGAACTATTTGACCCTGCGCGCAAAGCTCCTGCATTTTCCAAAGTCCCCGGCCACATTGCGATTGTGATGGATGGCAATGGAAGGTGGGCCAACAGTAGAGGTCTTACGCGAACCGAAGGCCACAAAGCCGGAGAGCAGGCACTGCTAGATGTTTTGGCCGGAGCTATAGAAGCTGGCGTCAAAAACGTCACTGCATATGCGTTTAGTACCGAAAACTGGAAGCGATCCCCAGAGGAGGTTCGTTTTCTAATGGGTTACAACAAAGAAGTGCTCAGGCGTCGCAGGGATCTGCTCAATAGCTGGAACGTGAGAATCCGCTGGGCAGGCAGGACACCAAAGCTTTGGCCAAGTGTCATCTCAGAACTCAAAAGTGCTGAGGAGCTAACGGCAAAGAACACTGGCCTCACCTTGACCATGGCGGTGAACTACGGAGGTCGCCAGGAAATAGTCGATGCCGTGAACCAAATTGCACTGCAGGTTCAAAGCGGGAAACTAAAGCCAGGGGCCATTACCGAGAAAACAATTGCCACAAGACTTTACGTTCCGGAACTACCAGATGTGGACTTATTTGTTCGATCTAGCGGAGAACTGAGGACATCGAACTTCTTGCTCTGGCAGTCCAGCTACGCCGAGATGATGTTTATGCCGCAATTGTGGCCAGACTTCACTAGGGAAACGCTCTGGGAAGCGATCATGGCCTATCAGAATCGTGATCGACGCTTCGGCGCTGCTTCAGACCTCCCGCTAAACTAGGGGCTTACGCCTAAGGCAAAGATTTATTGGAGAACCATGGCAACCCAGAAACTAGATCAGGTCATCTCGTTAGCTAAGAGACGTGGTTTTGTCTTTCAGGCTGGAGAGATTTACGGTGGTTCACGCTCGGCTTGGGACTATGGCCCTTTGGGTGTCGAGCTAAAGGAAAACATTAAGCGTCAGTGGTGGCGTTCGATGGTTTCGGGTCGCGAAGATGTGGTTGGTCTTGACTCATCAATCATCCTTCCGAAAAAGGTTTGGGAGGCATCCGGCCACGTTGAGGCATTTGTTGACCCGCTAATCGAGTGCACCAGCTGTAACAAGCGATTCCGTCAGGATCACCTTGAAGAGGCTTTTGAAGAAAAGAAGGGCCGCGCTCCTTCTTCGATGTCTGAGATTGCCTGCCCAAACTGCGGCAACAAGGACATCTGGACTGAGCCCAAGAGCTTCAATGGTCTATTGAAAACTAGCCTCGGTCCGGTCGACGACGAATCCGGCATGCACTACCTAAGACCGGAAACCGCTCAGGGTATCTTCGTGAACTTCAACAATGTTCTCAACGCTGCGCGAATGAAGCCGCCATTTGGCATTGGTCAGATGGGCAAGAGCTTCCGCAACGAGATCACTCCAGGAAACTTCATCTTCCGAACCCGTGAGTTTGAGCAGATGGAGATGGAGTTCTTCGTCAAACCCGGTGAAGACGAGCAGTGGCATGACTACTGGATCAATGAGCGCTACAACTGGTATGTCAACCTAGGTATCAACCCTGACAATCTAAGACTCTTTGACCACCCGAAGGAAAAACTTTCGCACTACTCGAAGCGCACCGTAGACATTGAGTACCGCTTTGGTTTCCAGGGCAGTGAATTTGGTGAACTCGAGGGCGTTGCTAACCGAACCGACTTTGACCTCAAGACGCACTCTGAGCACTCCGGCGTTGACCTTAGCTATTTCGACCCAACCGAAGAGCGTCGCTGGACGCCTTTTGTTATCGAGCCGGCAGCCGGTCTCACCAGATCACTAATGGCATTCCTGGTCGACGCTTACACCGAAGACGAAGCTCCTAACACCAAGGGTGGCGTTGATGTTCGAACCGTGCTGCGCCTTGACTACCGACTAGCTCCAGTCAAGGCTGCCATTTTGCCGCTTAGCCGAAACGAAGAGCTGAACCCAATTGCCAAGGACCTCGCTTCAGAGCTTCGAGCGATTTGGAACGTTGAGTTTGATGATTCCGGAGCAATTGGTCGTCGCTACCGTCGTCAAGATGAGATCGGAACCCCGTTCTGCATCACTGTTGACTTTGACACTCCGAACGATCAGGCAGTTACCATTCGTGAGCGCGACTCCATGGCTCAAGAGCGTGTAGCGCTGTCTCAGGTCCGCAATTACATCTTCGAGAGAATCAACGGTTAGCTTGTCTCTGAAGTACGGCAAGCACGAGATTGCCATACCGGTGGTTTTAGCACCTATGGCTGGAATTACCAACACAGCTTACCGCAGGCTCTGTCGTGAATATGGCGGCGGCCTGTTCGTATCCGAGATGGTTACTTCCAGAGCGCTCGTGGAGCGAACTCTGGAGTCGATGCGGCTTATCGGTCACCACGAATCTGAGGACATTCGTTCGGTGCAGCTCTACGGTGTTGATCCAAAGACCATTGCAAATGCCGTGACCATGTTGGTTGCCGAGGACCGAGCAGATCACATCGATCTGAATTTTGGTTGCCCGGTTCCGAAAGTAACCCGTAAGGGCGGGGGAGCAGCTCTGCCTTGGAAGTCGGATCTTTTTGATGCGATCGTAAAAGCCGCCGTGAATGCCGCTGGAGAGATTCCAGTAACCGTAAAGATGCGCAAGGGCATCGACTCCGATCACCTCACCTACTTGGATGCTGGGAAGGCCGCCCGAGACGCAGGCGTTGTTGCGGTTGCTCTCCACGGCAGAACTGCCGAAGAGTACTACTCGGGGATCGCTGACTGGGATGCAATTGCAAAGCTGCGCGCAGAGCTGCCGGATGTTCAGGTTCTAGGAAATGGCGATATCTGGTCCGCCCAAGATGCGGTTCGGATGATGGAGCAAACCGGAGTAGACGGTGTTGTGGTAGGACGTGGCTGCCTTGGGCGACCATGGTTGTTTGCGGATCTCGAGAAGGCAATTGCTTCATATCTGCAGGGCGATAAAAACCCAAGCGTCGACATCGTGATGCCTACTTTGGGCGAGGTGGCAGACGCCTTTGTTCGTCATACCGAACTATTGGTCGAATACTTTGAGGATGAAGGCAGAGCCTGTCGCGACATTCGAAAGCATGTCGCTTGGTATTTCAAGGGTTACCCCGTCGGTGGCGATTTTAGAGCTGCGTTAGCCCAGGTCGAGTCGCTGAATCACATGGCACAGCTGCTTGGAGACTTGGAAAGAGAGATTCCATACCCGGGCGATGACGCCGAAGGCCCAAGAGGTAGGCTCGGTTCCGTAAAGAGCTGTGCCTTGCCAGAGAACTGGCTCCAGTCTCGTGAGCTCAGCAGCTCACACCGCTTGCAACTGCAAGAGGCAGAGCTTTCGGTCTCGGGAGGGTAGTTGAAGCCAGTTACGCCCATCGAACCCGGTTACGAAGAATTCGACCGGGAGCGGTTTATCGCGCAACCAAGGTCTTCGATGCTTCGCAGAGGCGAATTCGCTCGCGATCGCGCCAGGGTGCTACACGCCGCAGCATTTAGGCGCCTAAGCGCTAAGACCCAGGTGCTTTCCCCATCATCGGGAGATTTTGCAAGAACTCGGCTTACTCACTCGCTTGAGGTGGCGCAGGTGGGTCGAGAGCTTGCATCGGTCCTGGGTGTTGACCCGGATCTGGTTGACATGGCCTGCTTGGCTCACGATCTAGGTCACCCGGCATTTGGTCACAACGGTGAGTCGGCTTTGAACTTCTGGGCTGCTGATATTGGGGGCTTTGAGGGAAATGCCCAAACCTTCCGAATCCTCACCAGGCTTGAACCTAAGATCTATGACGATCAAGGTCATTCGCGGGGCTTGAACCTCACAAGAGCATCGCTGGATGCTGCCACCAAATACCCGTGGCGGCTTTCCCAAGCCCAAGATTTTGGCAACTCGGTAAAGTTCGGAACATACGAGGACGATCTAGAGGTCTTTCACTGGATGCGGCACAATGCCCCAGAGGGCGCTAAGTGTGTTGAGGCTCAGATCATGGACTTCGCCGATGATGTCGCTTATTCCGTGCACGATTTTGAAGACGCAATTGTCGAAGGCTTCATTGACCCCTCCGCCATTTCAGATCCAAGCGCCAGGAACCAGCTGATTGAAGAGGTTGGCAAATGGTCAGGCGGCATGCTGGACAGGGTGCAGCTTGAGGAAGCCTTTGATCTGCTGCAGGACAGTCACTACTGGCTTTACAGCTTTGATGGCTCACCTCGGTCGCTGGCGCAGCTCAAGAACCTTACCTCTGACCTGATTGGCTCATTTGTTTCCAGAACCACTGATTCGATTTTAGAGAATGCATCCAGGGCGAGCCTTACCCGTTACCGCGCCGGAGTCATCATTCCATCCAAGGTGAAATCCGAGATTGCGGTATTGAAGGGAATTGTTGCCTCGCAGGTAATGACCCACAATTCACGTCAGAGTTACTACGAAGATCAGCGCGAGCTGCTCATTGAATTGGCAGATCGGCTTTTGGCTACCGGAGCACAGCACCTAGATTCCATAAGCGCTGAAGCTTGGGGTCAGGCATCCAGTGACCAGGCTCGGAAGCGCGTAATCGTGGATCAGGTGGCCTCACTAACTGACCCCGCAGCAATCGCTTTGCACCAGAAGCTAACGGCTTAGGATTCCAATATGGCTGGCCGGGTGAGACAAAGTGATGTTGAAGAGCTAAAAGCCAAACTCGACATCGTTGAGGTGGTAGCGGGATACGTCTCGCTAAAACCGGCCAGCGCAGGATCTTTCAAGGGCCTTTGCCCTTTCCACTCTGAGAAGAGTCCAAGCTTTAACGTTCGATCAGCTCCAGCTTTTTACCACTGCTTCGGTTGCGGTGCTGGCGGAGACGTCTATAAGTTCATTCAAGAAATTGAGCACGTAGGTTTCACCGAGGCGATCGAGAAGCTTGCCGAGAAGTCAGGTTTTCAACTCACCTACGATGAGGGAAGCACTCAAGAATCAAGTGGTCGTGCCAGGCTGCTGGCAGCCAACCAAGAGGCCAGTGCTTTTTTCAGCGAGCAGCTGCAATCCAGCGAGGGCGAAACCGCGGTTAAATTTCTTGCCTCTAGAGGCTTTGACCAAAAGGCGATTTCTCAGTTTGGCATCGGTTATGCGCCAAAGGGTTGGCAGGGATTACTTGATCACCTCAAGGCAAAGGGTTTCACCTTAGAAGAGGCAATCACCGCAGGGCTTGCTATGGCGAGCGATAAAGGCGGTTACGACCGATTCCGCGGCCGAGTACTTTGGCCCATTCGAGACTCAAACTCGCAGGTGCTGGGCTTTGGTGCGCGGAAGCTTTACGAGGACGACCAGGGACCTAAGTACCTAAACACTCCTGAGACGCCGGTCTACCACAAGGGTTCGGTGCTCTACGGCCTTGATCTTGCACGCAAGGAAATCATCAAGCGCAAAGAGATCATTGTGGTGGAGGGCTATACCGATGTGATGGCCTGCCACCTAGCGGGATTCCCCAATGCGGTTGCCACTTGCGGCACGGCATTTGGCGAGGATCACATCAAGATAATCAACCGGCTTTTTGGCACTTCCGAAGACCCAGCCGCTGTGGTGTTTACCTTTGACCCAGATGCCGCGGGGGAGAAGGCCGCCCTCAGGGTCTATGGCGATACTTCCAAGTTCAATGCCCTTACCTTTGTCGCGTCCGGTCCTGAAGGCTTAGACCCATCAGATCTTCGCCAGCAGCGAGGAGATGGCGCTATTGGGCAAATGCTAGAGGCGCGAAAGCCACTATTTGAATTCGTGATTCGCCACCGGATTGGCAAATTCTCGCTCAATGACCTCGACTCTCGTGCTGCGGCAGCCAGGGCAGCGGCGCCTGTTGTTGCAGAAATTGTTGATCCGGCATTACGTGCCGGCTACACCAGGCAATTGGCAGATTGGGTTTCGCTTGAAATCTCCGAAGTCTCTCAGCTGATTGCTCAAGTTGGCAGACAGCAGGTTGGGCAGCGAGTGGAACAGATTCGAACTAGCGCGCCAAAGCCGGTGGAGCAAACCCCAGCCACAAAGTTTGAGCGCCAGGTTCTCGAAGTCCTGGTGCAACGTCCGCAGTCTTTCAACGCAGAGCGAATCACCAGAATTGTCGGAGCAGGCTTTACCCAAGCGGAACTAGCTGGCGTCGCAGAAGCTGCAAGTCGCATCTCTAGTCAGCTGAACTCAAGCGACTGGGTGAATCAACTGGCAAACGAGCTATCCGGTGAACAGCTAGATCTCCTAAGGGCTCTGGCTCTGGCGGAACTTCCTGCCGCGAACGATGCAGATTTGCAGAAGTACTGCAGGGGCGTTGTAAACGGAGCGATGCTGCAGGCTTTGGCTCGCGAAAAGAATGACCTGCTAGCGGCACTCAAGCGCATTGACATGGCTACCCAGGCAGAGGCCTACTCGCAAGTTCAGCGACAATTAGTTGAACTTGAGGCCGAACGCAGAACTTACATGTCATAGTTTTTTCTGCTAATCTTTCTCAGGCGTCTTAGGACGCTAATCCTCGGTAGCTCAATTGGCAGAGCAATCGGCTGTTAACCGATAGGTTCTTGGTTCGAGTCCAAGCCGGGGAGCCAAATTTTAGGAATCGTATGAAGCGAGTTCTTTCCACATCCATCTCAGTTGGTCTAGCCACTGGCCTCTATGGAATCTCATTTGGTGCTCTCGCTGCCGTGGCCGGTCTAGACCTGCTATCAATCATGCTGCTGAGCATTTTGATGTTTTCCGGAGCCAGTCAATTTGCCTTTATTGGTGTCCTAGCCGGTGGCGGGGCTCCGATCTCGGCAATCACATCCTCTTGGCTGCTTGGGGTAAGAAATGGCTTCTACGCCATGCGCCTCAATAGCGTTTTGTCCCCCAGGGGCTTGATGAAGGTAATTGCAGCCCAGCTCAGCATTGATGAATCCAATGGTGTTTCCGCTGCTCAATCTGATCTCAAGTCGCAGCGGTACGGTTTTTGGGCTACTGGCATTGCAGTATTCGTTTTCTGGAATCTAGCGACCCTGCTGGGTGCTCTGGCTGGTGACTTCTTGGGATCTGCCGAGACCTGGGGCCTTGACGCTGCAGCTGCAGCTGCTTTCTTAGGGCTTGTTTGGCCAAAGCTAAAGGTCAACAAAGTGCTGGCCTTGGCAGCAGCACTGGTAGCGGTTGTTGGCTCACTCTTCCTGCCAGCCGGTGTGCCGGTATTGCTTACAGTTCTTGTAGCGCTTGTTCCCGGGAGGTCCAAGTGACCCTCACCGTGATCATCGCTTCCTTGGCTGTGTTTAGCTGGAAAATGCTTGGCTATTTGATTCCTCAAAAGTGGATTACCGATGGCATTAGAGCATTCAGTGAGCGTGTTACGGTTGTGCTGTTGACCGCTTTGGTTGCGGTTCAGACCTTGGTCACCGGCAATCAAGTCGAGTTCGATGCTCGAGTTCCGGCCCTAGGCGTTGCTGCAATCCTGTTTGCGCTGAGAGTGCCATACATCGTCGTGGTCATTGCCGCAGCCGGAACTGCGGCTGGCTTGAGACTCCTAGGGTTCTAGGTAATCAACCCCTGGAGTCCAACTCTCTCCGGGAACTCCCCACCCTTCGAATTTGATTACCTTTTTGATTTCTCGCTGGTATGGCTTTAGCAGTCGATCCGCGTAAAGCAAACCGTCTAGGTGATCGAATTCGTGCTGAAAGATTCGAGCGAGCCAACCACTTGCTTCGACTGTGAACTGGGCGCCCGCAAGATTCGTGGCGCGCAGGATCGCCTTGTCGGCTCGCTTGAGGGGGTAGCGTTCACCCGGTATTGACAGGCATCCTTCGGATTCGGTGTCCTCGTCTGGCCATTCATCGCTGATGGCTGAAAGCTCGAGGCTGGGGTTGATAGCCTCGCCGCGGTAGAGTGCTTCTCCATCGTGCCAGTCGTAAACAAAGATCCGGAGTCCAACCCCTACCTGGGTGGCGGCAAGCCCTACACCTGGCGCAAGCGCCAT
>CANESN010000015.1 GCA_947441105.1 Micrococcales bacterium | reverse complement strand
CTTGCCCAAGCGTGGTTGTTCCTGGTTGCCGCAGAGCTGATAGCAAGCTCTATGGGTCTTGGATTCTTGCTACTGGATAGTCAGAACACTGCCCGAACCGACATCTTGTTTATGGCGATCATCTTGCTTGCCCTTTTGGGAAAGCTCAGCGACGTCGTTATCGCAACAGTTGAAAAACGCGCACTGCGTTGGATTTAGAATCAGAAGACACCTAGGAGAAGACCATGTCAGAAAAGAAGTTCGGGTTCAAGACAAGGGCGCTCCACGCCGGTAGCGTGCCAGATCCGGTATACGGAGCCAGAGCCGTTCCGATTTACCAGACCACCTCCTTCGTGTTTGAAGACACCAAGGATGCCGCCAATCTTTTTGCATTGGAGAAGTACGGCAACATTTACTCTCGAATCGGAAACCCAACCGTTGCAGCCTTTGAAGAGAGAGTTGCAAGCCTTGAAGGTGGTATTGGAGCGGTTGCAACCGCAAGCGGGCAGTCAGCTGAATTCATAACCTTCGCAGCCCTTTGTGGAGCTGGCGATCACATTGTTAGCTCTTCTCGCCTTTACGGCGGAACCGTGACGCAAATTACTGTCACTTTGAAGCGCTTTGGAATTGAAAGCACCTTTGTCGATTCCTCAAATCCAAAGGATTTTGAAGCCGCAATCAAGCCAAACACCAAACTGATTTTCACCGAGTCGATCGCAAACCCTTCAACAGCGATTGCTGATATCGAAGGCTTGGCAGAAGTTGCTCACCGCAATGGAATCCCATTGGTTGTTGACTCCACAACGGCTTCTCCATACTTGGTTAGGCCAATTGAGCACGGGGCGGACATTGTGATTCACTCTGCAACCAAGTTCTTGGGTGGCCATGGAACAACCCTCGGCGGCGTGGTAGTTGATGCTGGAACCTTCCAATGGGATAACGGTAAGTTCCCATTCATGACTGAGCCGGTAGCTGCCTATGGCGATTTGGAATGGTGGGGCAACTTCGGAGAATTTGGATTCCTCACCAAACTGCGCAGTGAGCAGCTTCGCGATATTGGCCCGTCACTATCTCCAATGGCGGCATTCCAGCTGCTTCAGGGAATCGAGACTCTGCCGCAGCGAATGAAGGACCACGTCTCAAACGCCAAGGCGGTTGCAGAGTGGCTGGATTCCGATAAGCGCGTGAGTTGGATTTCTTACTCGGGCCTCAAATCTCACCCGGACCACAAGCTAGCCAAAAAGTATGCACCTGAAGGCCCTGGCGCAGTGTTCTCCTTCGGAGTCGAAGGTGGACGCAAGGCAAGCGAGAAGCTAATCAATAACGTTCAATTGATCAGCCATCTAGCCAACATCGGCGACGCTAAGAGCCTGATCATTCACCCAGCTTCAACCCTGTATCGCCAGTTGGGCCCAGACCAGCTGGCAGCTGCTGGAGTGCCGGAGGATCTGATTCGCATCAGCGTAGGAATCGAAGATATCGAAGACATTCTTTGGGATCTAGACCAAGCGCTTGAGGCCGCTACCGGGAGGACGCGATGAGCTACCAAGAACCAACAGCCAAACAGCGTCTAGAGATTCTGCAAACCTCCAAGGTGGTCGCCATGGTTGGAGTTTCCTCCAATCGATCAAGGGCCAGCTATTTCGTGGCCAGCTACCTAAAAGGCGGCGAGTACTACAAGGTCTACTACGTCAACCCAATGATTGACTCCTTGTTTGACGAAAAGGTTTACAACTCGCTAGCCGACCTCCCAGAGACTCCAGACATCGTTGACGTCTTTAGAAAAGCATCGGATACACCGGGGATTCTTGACGAGGCAATTGCAGTGGGTGCCAAGACCATTTGGCTTCAGCTTGGAGTCTCCAATGATGAAGTCAGTGCACGTGGTACCGCTGCCGGATTGAACGTAGTTATGAATCGCTGCCTCAAGATTGAGCATGCTCGATTCCATGGCGGATTACACCTTGCGGGTTTCAATACCGGAGTGATTAGTTCTAGAAGATCTCTGAAGTGACCAGGGCTCCTGAACTAATCGGTGACACCTGGTTTGGAACCGCAAACCGTGCAATCGGTATTACTGACTTCAAAGGTCGCTTTCTACTGCTTGATTTTTGGACACTCTGCTGCGTTAACTGTCATCACGTGCTCGCTGAGCTTCGACCGATTGAAGAGAAATTCAAGGACGTGCTTACCGTTGTCGGGGTTCACTCACCGAAGTTCGAACACGAGAAACTTCCTGAATCTGTCTCAGCGGCTATCGATCGGCACGAGATCCACCACCCGGTCCTAAATGATCCAAACATGACGACTTGGCAGGCTTACGGAGTTCGAGCTTGGCCAACCCTGGTGCTGGTTGATCCAGCTGGCGAAATAACTGCAACTTTCTCTGGCGAGGGTCACGCTCACGCCATCGAAGCCTTGCTGGACAAACTAGTTCCAGAATATGAAGCCGCCGGAGAATTGACTCGCGGTGCTGGTGTTTACAAGGCCCCAGCTCCAAGTTCACTTGCCTTGAAACAACCGGGAAAGATCGTGGCGGTTCCAGCGAACTACCAGCAATTTCTCGGGGGAGCAGAGCTCCTGGTCAGCAATAGCGGGGCTCACAACCTGGTTGGCCTCACTACCGCAAATCTGACAGAGTCGACCATCGCTATCGGGACAGCTTCAAGAGGGTCGGAAGATGGCAGCTTTGAATCTGCCAGCTTTGCAGAACCATACGGAGCCGTGTTTTTAGATGCTCAGCTTGCTAGTCAAGTTGGTGCGCACCTTTTGGTTGCAGACACCGCGAATCACCTGATTCGGGCGATCAACCTAGAAACCAAGACGGTTTTCACAATCGCAGGCACCGGTGCGCAATGGATGCAGGCCGATGCAACCTCTGGTCCTGCTCTAGAGGTAAACATTTCAACCCCTTGGGACATAGAGCTACTCGATGGCTATTTGCTCATTGCGATGGCTGGAGAGCACAGGATCTGGAAATACGATCTACAAAACAAAACTCTCGACATCTTTGCAGGCACAACCAATGAAGGACTAGTTGACGGAGATCTTGCGCAGGCTTGGTTTGCCCAGCCTTCTGCTTTGGTTCAGTCCAAGATCAATCCCGGCAAGATTTGGATCATCGACGCTGAGACTTCTGCCCTTCGAGCAGCCGAAGGCGGCAAAATCTCATCTCAGATTGGCAAGGGTCTATTTGACTTTGGTCACGTTGATGGCCCTGCGGGCCAGGCATTACTTCAACACCCACTGGGTGTTTTAGAACTCCCAGATGGCAACCTGCTAATTGCAGACACCTACAACCGTGCCATTAGAAAGTATTCACCCGCTACAAACCAAGTCACATCAATTGCCCGCGACCTCTCGGAACCGAGCGATTTGGAGCTTGTAGAAACCGCAACCGGGCCAAAGCTTGCAATCGTGGAAACCGCTGCCAACCGAATCACACTGTTGGCGATCGAGCCTGGAGCACTTGTGCAAGGTTCAGCGATGCGAACCACAAGACCAGCCCTAGATGTTTTGGCTGGAAATTTGACCATCGATGTCACTTTCAGTGCACCTCCGGGTCAAAAGCTCGACGATCGCTATGGTCCATCGACCTTCCTAGTCGTAAGTTCTACCCCTAAGGAATTGCTTCTTGAGGGTGCTGGAAATTCAACAGAGCTCTCTAGGGAAGTGGTGCTGAATCCAGCAATTGCCGAAGGAGTGTTGCACGTTGCCGCAAAAGGCGCATCCTGTGATGAGTCAGAGCTCGGTGCACAGTGTCATATCCACCAGCAGGACTGGGGAATCCCCATCAAAGTCTCCGCGACCGGATTGAGTGTCCTGGAGTTAGTTCTCTCGGGAAGTAAGGGCCAGTAGCTCCCTGCTTTTTATAAGAAGCTCTGTGAGGTTGTGGGATAAACTCAATACCGCCTAACTTGTAGGCATTGCCCTCGTAGCTCAGTGGATAGAGCAAGAGCCTTCTAATCTCTTGGTCGCAGGTTCGATTCCTGCCGAGGGCACTTTGCCTCCTCAGAGACTCGCTATGCTTTTTGTGATGTAGGTTCTAATGAAAAGAATTCACAAAGGGGGAAAAATGGCTCAGATTTGGTCCGGCGAGAGCAAATCGCTGACTAACATGGCAACCGGTGGAAAGATTTCAACTGCCAAATACACGATTGATGATGACTACATCTACGTGGAATCAGGCGTCCTTTCAAGCAAAGGTGAACAGTATCCAATGTGGGCAGTTCGAGATGTGGACTTCATTCAGAGTTTGGTTCAGAAAACTCTGAAAGTGTCAACCATTCGAATCAGATTTGAACACAACGATTTCACAGGTAAAGCAGAACTTTTACTTGAAGATATTCAAGCTGGTCGAGATCTAGTTGCTCAAATTGTTTCGGCTTCAACCTCAGCCAGACTCGACTTTCAAAGATTGGCTCAGACTCAACACATCAATTACAAGGGTGCGCCCCCGACATCTTCCGAGAGCTCAGCGCCAGCGGAGGATGACGTCTACGTGAGACTCGAGAAACTTGCAGGATTACTTGAGAAGGGGATTCTTAGCAAAGAAGAATTCGATGCTCAAAAAGCTAAACTCTTAGGTTTGTAAGTCCATCTGCCTTCTTGTCCGTAGTCTCGTTTTCGGGAATTTCGATTTCTAATCTCTGAGTCTCCGGTTTGATTCCTGCCGAGGGCGCTTTCCGTACTCGCTTGTATCGAGTTTGGTGCTATAAATGAGGGCATGCGCAAACTATTAGGCCTCACCCGTTACGCGGTCATCGTGCCAGCCATCGCTTCCATGATCGGAGCACTGCTATTGATGCTCCGCGGCTCAATCGCCATTATCCAGGTGGTTTATGACACCGTGGTGAATCAGGCTTACCTCAAGGACACCATCGTTGAGGTCCTAACCGCGGTAGATGCAATCCTTTTGGGTACAGTTCTGCTAGTTATCGGCTACGGCCTCTACGAGTTGTTTGTCGATGCTGACATTGAGGTTCCGGCCTGGTTGCAGGTTAGGGACCTCGATGACCTCAAATCGAAACTGATCGGCGTTGTCGTGGCGATTATTGCAGTGGTTTTTGTCGGAATATTCGTTGACGCCAAGCGTGGTGCCGATGTCATCTCCTACGGAGTTGGCGCTGGAGCTCTAGTCGCTGGACTCGCTCTATTTGCCTACGCCACTAAAAAGCAGAGTAAGAACTCCGACGACAAAAGCTAGTTTTTAGCGAGAGCGCTGGCGATTGCGGTTAGCGTTTGCTGGCCTTGCAGGCTTCGCAGTTCGCTCCTGAACACCACCTTGACTATTAGGTCTCCCTGATTTTGGCTGGGCTGGACCTGATTGCTTTAGATCACGCTTGCGTTGAGCATTGCGACCGTTAGAGGTTCCGCCGCCACCTTGAGGCTGAGGCGCTTCTGCGACCGGCTTGACGTAAGGGGCAACTTCGCCAATCAGAGCGACAACTTCTTCGGACTTTGCGCTTACGCGCATCGGGACCAGGTTGATCTTTGCCATTCTCAGTAGGTCTGTGACGTCCTTGCGCTGCTCAGGCAGAGTAATTGTCACCACATCACCCTCGGCACCTGCGCGAGCAGTTCTGCCGGAGCGGTGAAGGTAAGCCTTGTGCTCGGCTGGTGGGTCAACATGGACAACCAGGTCAACAAAGTCAACGTGCACGCCTCGAGCTGCCACGTCGGTAGCAACCAAGACCTTCACCTTGCCCTCGCTAAAGGCGGCTAGGTTTCGATCTCTTGCTGGCTGCGAGAGGTTACCGTGAAGGTCAACCGCTGGAATGCCTGCCTGAGTCAAAGTTCTTGCAAGCTTCTTGGCGGTGTGCTTGGTGCGCATAAACAGAATGCGTCTTCCGGTTCCTGAGGCAAGAGCGTGGATCAGTTGCTTCTTGGACTGTGCGTCAGCTGCCTCAAACACGTGGTGAGTCATCTGAGCAACAGGAGAGTTCACCTCATCAACCGAGTGCATGACCTGGTTGGAAAGAAACTTGTCCACGAGCTTGTTCACGCCGTTGTCCAGAGTTGCCGAGAACAATAGGCGCTGACCACCTGTTGGGGTGGCGTTCAAGATCCTTGTCACACCAGGCAAAAACCCTAGGTCTGCCATGTGGTCGGCTTCATCCAAAACAGTGACCTCAATGGCGTCGAGTTTTAGAAAGCCCTGGGCCATTAGGTCTTCAACGCGACCTGGGGTGGCAACGATGATTTCCACACCGGCCCTGAGAGCCTGAACCTGGCGCTGTTGCGAGATGCCACCAAAGATTGTGGTGACTCTAAGGTTCATGGCCTCAGCAAGTGGCTGCAAGGTCTGCGTGATCTGAGTAGCAAGCTCTCTGGTTGGAGCAAGCACCAAGCCGCGAGGTTTGCGCTCTGCGTTAGCGCGCTTTCCAGCAAGCCTTGCGACCATTGGAATGCTAAAGGCAAGGGTTTTACCAGAGCCGGTCTTACCTCGTCCTAGAACGTCCCTGCCGGCAAGTGTGTCAGGCAAAGTGTCTATCTGGATTGGGAATGGCGAGTCGATGCCCTGGGCACTCAGCACCGCAGCAATAGCTTCGGGCACGCCAAGATCGATAAATGATTTTTGAGACATAAGTTTTGTAATTGCTTTCACTCGATGGCAAATGCATCGATTTGTTGGACAAGCCTTTTGGCTCGAAATGGCGTACGCATCATTTGATGCATTCGTTCGCCGAAGGAAGAGAGAATCCACTGAATGTGGAAAAGCGTTCTACGACGCAATGTTGCGGTTTCCCGCTCATTACCTAAAGCCTAGTCGAGCGGGCCTTTTTCCGAAGGTTTATTTTTCTGCACTCGGCTACCGCGCCTGTTGGCTAGTGAACTAATGCCTCATAAAGCATGTAGAGGCCAAGGATCGTGAGTGCAAGTCCACCAATGCCTCGGAAGGTCGCAAGACGCTGGTGGGAACTGGCAAGCCAGCTTCTTGCCTGCCCGGCAGCGATTGCATAGACCGAGTCGGAGAGTACGCCAATAACGCTAAAAATGACTCCCAGAAGCAACATTTGGATCACTGGATTACCTAGCTCCGGGGAAGTGAATGAGGGCAGAGCTGCGATGAAGAACACAAAGGTCTTGGCATTTGTGATGCCCACCACAAAGGATTGTCTAACCACCGTCGAGGCGTTGCTAGTTTCTGCCTCCACATCCAGATCAAAGTCGGCACGAGAAAGGATGGCTTTGACTCCGAGGTAAATGATCATTCCGGCACCAAAAACCCGAATTGCTAGAAACACCAACTCAGACTGCTGAATAGCCACTCCAAGTCCCAGTGAAATCACAACTATCTGGATGCCAACGCCCAAGGCATTGCCCAAAACGCTCAACAGGGCCGCCTTGGTGCCCAAGATAAGCGCTCTACCAATTGTGAACAGCACGCCGGGCCCTGGCACCACGATGATTACCAATGCCAGCACTAAGAAAGCAGTGAGGTTGGATGTGCTGGGAAGCATGGCTAGATTGCGGCTGCTAGTGCGATTTCAACCATGTTCCCAAAGCCGCTCTCACGCTCTTCGGAGGAGGTCGAGGCAGAGCCATCCATTAGATCGGAAACGGTCAGAATTGAAAGAGCTTTTCTTCCGAATCTTGCGGCCAAGGTGTAGAGCTGGCTGGTTTCCATCTCAAGTGCCAAAATGCCGAGCTTCTTCCATTGCTCAAGAGAGTCAGTCTCGTCGTAGAAGAGATCGCCCGAGACAACACCGCCGACGTGGAAGTCGATTCCCATGGTTCTTGCCTTGGCAACTGCCTTTTCAAGTAGTTCATAATCTGCGATGGGGGAGAAGTCGAGTCCGTTAGTTGCTCGGCGATTGATTGCAGAGTCGGTTGAGGCGGCCATCGCAATTACAACATCGCGCAGTTTGGTGGGCGCTAGTCCACCCGAGGTGCCAACGCGAATCGCGGTTTGAACCCCGTAGTCGTGGAACAGCTCGTAAGCGTAGATGCCAATCGAAGGTGCACCCATTCCGGTGCCCTGCACCGAGATGCGCTTGCCTTGATATAGGCCTGTAAAGCCGAACATGTTGCGGACACTTGAGTAAAGAGTTGCGTTCTCAAGCAGGTTCTCTGCAATCCACTTTGCGCGTAGCGGGTCCCCGGGAAGCAAAATGATCTCCGCTATTTCTCCCGGCTTTGCTGAGATATGGGTGCTCATGTGAGCTCGAACTGTCCGCCTTCGATCTGACCCTGCTTGCGGTACAGATCGAGTTTTTGGCGGGTGTCTTGAATATCTAGGTTTCGCATGGTGAGCTGACCGATTCGGTCAGCTGGTCCAAAGGCGGAGTCCTCGGTGCGCTCCATGGAAAGCTTCTCTGGGTGATAGCTAAAGTTCTCACCCTCGGTCGAAACAATCGTGTAGTCATCGCCGCGACGAAGTCGCAGGGTTACCGAGCCGTTGATGGCGCTGGCAACCCACTTGGTTAGAGATTCGCGGAGCATCAGAGTCTGCGGGTCTAGCCAGCGGCCCTCGTACAACAATCTGCCCATGCGACGACCCTCAGCGTGGTAGTTCGCGATGGTGTCCTCGTTGTGGATTGCGCTCATAAGGCGCTCATAGGCAATGTGAATCAGCGCCATGCCAGGTGCTTCGTAGATGCCGCGGCTCTTGGCTTCAATAATACGGTTCTCAATCTGGTCGCTCATGCCCAGGCCGTGACGGCCACCAATGGCATTTGCCTCCATGATTACCGCTGCTGCAGAATCCAGCTTCTTGCCGTTGATCGCGACTGGGCGACCTTGCGAGAAGGTGATCTTTACATCTTCGGTCTTGATCTCAACACTTGGGTCCCAAAACTTCACACCCATGATCGGTTCCACGATCTCAAATGAGGTATCTAGGAATTCAAGGGACTTTGCCTCGTGAGTGGCGCCGAGCATGTTGGCATCGGTCGAGTAAGCCTTCTCTTTGCTGGCGCGGTAGGGGAGCTTTCGCTTCTGCAACCACTCGCTCATCTCGTGGCGACCACCAAGCTCAGTTACAAAGTCTGTATCTAGCCAAGGCTTGTAGATCTTTAGGTTTGGGTTTGCCAATAGGCCGTAGCGGTAAAAACGCTCGATGTCATTGCCTTTATAGGTAGAGCCATCGCCCCAAATCTCAACGCCGTCCTCGCGCATCGCACGAACCAAAAGAGTTCCGGTTACTACTCGTCCCAATGGGGTGGTGTTGAAGTAAACCTTGCCGCCGGTGCGAATGTGGAAAGCACCGCAGGCAATAGCCGCAAGTCCTTCTTCGGCCAGAGACTCTCGGCAGTCAACCAATCGCCCAGCTTCAGCCCCGTACTCGGTTGCACGAGAAGGGATTGAGTCGATGTCGTCCTCGTCATACTGACCCAGGTTGGCGGTGTATGCGTAAGGAATTGCACCTTTTTCGCGCATCCACGCGACCGCGACAGAGGTGTCGAGACCGCCAGAAAACGCGATGCCGACCTTTTGACCAACTGGTAGAGAAGCTAGAACCTTAGACACAGGCTCTAGGGTAACGGAAAAACTGCCCGTTACGCCCTAGCCATTGCACTTCGAAGCGTATCCAGACCTAGACCACCAAGGTTCAGTGCGGTCTTGTGGAACTCCTTGATGTCATAGCTTGCTCCCTTGCGAGCGGCGTAGTCATCGCGGATCTGCTCCCAAATGCGCTGTCCGACCTTGTAGCTCGGGGCCTGTGCTGGCCAGCCGAAGTACCTGGTGACCTCAAAGCGCACGAACTCTGGGCTCATGTTTACGTTGCTGCGCATAAACGCAAGCGCGTAGTCAAAGTCCCATACCCCGGTGCTCTCTAGGTTCTGCTTGCCAAGGTGAACACCGATGTCAAGCACTACGCGAGCAGCGCGCATACGCTGACCATCCAGCATGCCTAGGCGATCCGCAGGGTTTGATAGGAAGCCAAGCTCCTCCATCAAGCGCTCTGCATAAAGTGCCCAGCCCTCACCGTGACCAGAGGTCCAGGAGGAAAGCCTGCGCCAGGCATTTAGGGTGTCGCGAATGTAGGTGGCCTGTGCGACCTGCAGGTGGTGACCTGGAACACCCTCGTGGTAAACGGTGGTGGTTTCACGCCAGGTGTCAAACTCGGTAACGCCAACCGGTACCGACCACCACATTCTGCCCGGGCGGGAGAAGTCGTCGGAAGGACCGGTGTAGTAAATGCCACCGTGCTGGGTTGGAGCGATCATGCACTCGAGCTTCTTGATTGGATCTGCAATCTCAAAGTGAGTTCCAGAAAGCTTTGCAATCGCTTCATCGCTTAGCTTCTGCATCCACTTCTGAAGCGCATCGGTGCCGTGCAGCTTGGTGCTCGGGTCGTTTTCGAGGTGCTTCACGGCCTCGGCAACAGATGCGCCAGGCAGGATCTCGTTTGCAACCGCGGTCTGCTCCGCGACCACGCGGGCTAGCTCTTGCTTGCCCCACTCGTAGGTCTCGTCTAGGTCAACAGTTGCCCCTAGGAAGCGACGGCTAAGGATCTGGTAGCGCTCGCGTCCGATGGCATCTGGGGAGGTGCTGCGAGGCAGCAGTCCCTTTAGATAATCACTGAACTCGCCGTAGCCTGCAGTTGCTGAAACGGCAGCTTCTGCAAGTTGCTTCTTCAGGGACTCAGGAAGCTCACCGTTCTCCGCCTTGGCGTTTTTGGCGAAAGTGTGGAAAAAGCCATCCGGGCTGGTGATCTGCTCAGCCTGCTTGATTACCTCAGTGAGCTGGCGGGCTGCTGGCGCATCATTGCGCTTCGCGCCCTCTTCAAGACTTCGGGCATAGCCACGAAGTGACTCGCCAACCTTTGACATTCTTGACGCCAGGTTCTCCCAGTCTTCAACTGTTGCGGTCGGGGAGATGTCAAAGACATCACGCACACCCTGCGCAGCGGATGCGATGTTGTTTAGGCTGCGGAAAGCAAGACCCGAGTCGTAGGTAGCGATCTCACCCTGTAGCGAGAAAAGCATGGCCTCTTTGGTAACCATGTCAATGTCATCGGCCGGGGTTAGTGCTTCAAGCTTTGCAATAACCGCCTTGATATCGGTTTGCTCTTGAGCTAGGGCTTCTGGAGAGTAATCATCCATGTCTCCCTCGCCACCCGGGTAGCCGATGGATGTGGCGAACGATGGATAGGCGGCCGCTTGATCCTTGACTAATTGGTTGGCAAGCTGGTCGATCTGAGTTTCTGCACGCTTCATTGCGGAGTCCTTTCAACCCCACAATGTTGCCACACTTTTTAGTCCTTCAAAACCTTGAAGGTGGCAAGGGTTCGATCATCCACAAATGCGATGCGAGTGCCCGAATCACGAGCGTCCAAAAGGGCGTCCATAGCGCTCTGCGTGATTCGCTCGCCGGGGGATAGCACTGGAACTCCTGGAGGGTATGGGCAAATCAGCTCAGCGCTGACGCGACCAACCGCATCTTCTGCCGCTACAACTTCGTATGGAGCAAAGAAGGCCTCACGAGGGGTAGTGACAACCTCAGGTTCAAT
>CANESN010000014.1 GCA_947441105.1 Micrococcales bacterium | reverse complement strand
GTAAGCGCGAACTAGTTCAAGTAAACGTGAACTACGACATCGAGCTGTTTTTGCTGGTGAGCTTTGCTTTTGCGATGTTTGCCCTGATTCTGATCGGTAGCTATAGAACCGTGAGGAAACTGCGCCGGAGACGTAATGGCTGAGCAATCGGTCGCTAGAAGTTCGGTAATCATGGCCTCCGGCACCATCGTGTCGAGAATCCTAGGTTTTGTCAGAGCGGTTTTGATTGCGGCTGCAATTGGTGTTACCACCGATGCGGCTGACGCCTTTGGAGTTGCCAACCAGCTTCCCAACAACGTTTACGCCATCATCGTTGGCGGTGTCTTGAATGCGGTTTTGGTTCCGCAGTTGGTAAGAGCTCGCAGTCAGGCTGATGGCGGTAAGGGCTATGTAGATCGCTTTGTGACCCTGGCAATCACGGTTTTCTTCATCGTCACGGTGCTCTTCACCATGGCCGCTCCATTATTGGTGCAGCTCTACACCTCTGGTTGGGACAAAGATCAGCTAGCGCTCGCCACGGCTTTTGCCTACTGGTGTTTGCCGCAGCTGTTCTTCTACGGCCTTTACTCAATCCTCGGTGAGGTTCTGAATTCCAGGAGTGAGTTCGGGCCATTTATGTGGGCACCGGTGCTCAACAACGTGGTCTCAATCGCAGGCCTGGTCTGTTTCATCTTGATCTTTGGCTCTGACCCGAGTGGGGAGCGGGCGGTAAGCCTGTGGGGAGCTGATCAAATTTCGCTGCTGGCTGGAAGTGCGACATTGGGCGTGGCCGCTCAGGCATTGATTCTGTTTGCAAGCTGGAAGAAGATCGGGCTCTCGCTAAACCTGAACTTCAAATTCCGTGGTTTTGGACTACGTCCCGCCCTAAAGGCCGCCTCCTGGTCACTTGCCATGGTCTTGGTTACCCAAATTGGTGGTTTGGTGCAGACCGCGGTGGCATCGACAGCAGTCGCCGGTCGAAATGAAGGCTTAGCGGTAGCTTCGGTTGCGGCTGCCGCCATTGCCTGGCTGATCTTTATGCTCCCGCACTCGGTGGTGACGGTTTCCATTGCCACCGCCTACTTCACCCGAATGTCTCAGCACGCATCGAATGACAAATTGGACGAGTTCGTGAAGGATTTGACCACAGGTTTGCGCGTTATTGCGCTGGTCAGCGTGATTTCGACCGCAACGCTGATGATGCTCGCCTACTCGATTGCCCGCGTCTTTGTTGGTGAATACCCGGCCACCCTGGCCCTTGGCAACGTAATCGTCGCGCTGATGGTTGGTTTGGTGCCATTTAGCGTGGTTTATATGATTCAGCGTGCATTCTTCGCGCTGGAAGACACCAAGTCACCCTTTATTTTCACCACGATTCAGATTGCGATTCACATCACCGGATCGCTGACCCTGGGTGCCCTGGTTGAAAAGCAGTGGTTGGTGGTCTCAATTTCCATCCTTACCGCCTGTTCGATCTTGGTGCAGGGCCTAGTTGGCTACCTCATGCTTCGCAAGCGAATCGGCGGCATGGGCGAGGCATCCTTCGTTAGATCACTCGCTGGTTTTGTTTTGGCAGCTATTCCCGCGGTCGCGGTGGGCTACGGCTTGATGTCCTGGCTTGGCGGCATTGCAGCGGGAAGTTTCACGCTAAACAGTGTGTTCACAGCTGTGATAACCAGCGCTTTGGTGGGTGGTGCGATGGTGGTTTGCTACCTAGCAACGCTATGGATTTTCCGGGTTCCGGAATTACGCGAGCTACAAAAGCAGTTGAAGGTTAGGTTTAGTAAAGGTTAAATCGCTCAAAAAGCGGGTAGATTGATAAAGATAGATAGTTATCTATCTAAGAGGAAATAGAGAAAATAATGCGCGAAGTAATCATCATCGGATCCGGCCCTGCCGGCTACACGGCGGCCATCTATGCGGCCAGAGCGCAGCTGAACCCGCTGGTAATTGCATCTAGCGTTGAACCTGGTGGCGAACTGATGAAGACCACCGAGGTCGAGAACTACCCGGGGTTCCCTGAGGGGCTGATGGGTCCTGACCTAATGGCGAACTTCCAGGCCCAGGCTGAGCGCTTTGGTGCTGAAATTTTGTTTGACGATGTCATCGAGGTTGACCTAAAGGGCGACATCAAGATCGTCAAGACCGGCATGGGCCAGACCTATGAGGCAAAGACTGTCATCGTCTCGACCGGTGCCGCCTACCGCGAACTAGGCCTTCCAAACGAGAAGGCACTTTCTGGCCACGGAGTGTCATGGTGTGCGACTTGCGACGGCTTCTTCTTCCGCGAGAAGACCATCGCCGTTGTTGGTGGTGGCGACTCGGCCATGGAGGAAGCAAACTTCCTGACTAAGTTCGCCTCAAAGGTTTACATAATCCACCGCAGAGACACCCTAAAAGCCTCCAAGATCATGCAGCAGCGCTCTTTTGACAACCCAAAGATCGAGTTCATCTGGAACTCAGGCGTTGTTGAGCTAAAGGGCGATGGCAAATTGGAAGCCGTTGTGCTCGAGGACACTCGAAACGGCGAGCGCACCGAAATGGCTCTGGATGGCCTGTTTATCGCAATTGGAAATGACCCGAGGGTTTCTTTGGTTGAGAACCAGGTAGAGCTAACTGAAGACCGTTTCATTCGAGTTGATGGCCGCAGCTCCAAGACCACCCTGCCGGGTGTCTTTGCAGCCGGAGATGTTATTGACCCGACCTATCGCCAGGCCATTACGGCAGCTGGTTCGGGTTGTGTAGCGGCACTGGATGCCGAGCACTACCTAGCTAATCACTAAGGAGTTTCACGTGAAACCAATCGATGCAACCGTTGCAAGCTTTGAGCAGGATGTACTGCAGTCCGAGCTTCCGGTAATTGTTGATTTTTGGGCGGAGTGGTGCGGTCCATGCCGCATGATCGCTCCGATTCTGGAGGAAATGGCCACCGAGTACCACGACAAGATCAAGGTCGTGAAGGTCAACGTCGATAACGAGGGTCAGCTGGCGATGGACTACAAGGTGACCGGTATTCCGCTACTTGGCGTTTTCCACAATGGCGAGATGGTCAAGCAGTTGGTTGGTGCCAGACCAAAGGCAGCTCTAGTCTCTGAGCTCAGCGAGTACTTGGGATAATCGCCAACCTTTTGGCCCTGAAGGGCTTATAGAAGTAAGCTATTCCCTAAATCCCCGGGAGCCCTAATTGTCCAATACGCGCGCAGGAACTGTCTCTAACTTTGACACCTGGAAGAATGCGTATGCGGCGCGCGCGGCAAACCTCTCCGTTTCTGAGGTAAGAGCCCTCTTTGCTGTGGTCTCAAGGCCTGAAGTTGTCTCCCTTGCAGGTGGCATGCCGGATGTATCTGCCCTAGATGGCGAACTTATTGAGCAGGCTTTCCGATCCCTGATGTCCAATCGCCGCAACTACGCCCTCCAGTATGGCGGCGGCCAGGGTGACCTGAGGCTGCGCGAGCAAATCCAAGAAATCATGGCCCTTGAGGGCATTCAGGGCTCGGTTGAGAATCTGATGATTACCACCGGTAGCCAGCACGCGCTTGAACTGTTGGCGGATCTCTTCCTAGACCAGGGAGACGCCGTGTTGGTAGAAGCACCAAGCTACGTTGGTGCCGTTGGTATTTTTCGCCACAAAGAGGCTCACATCGAGCACGTCTTCACCGACGACGACGGTATATCCCCGGTAGCCCTTGCCGAGGCGGCTGACCGCCTGATTGAACAGGGCCGCAAGGTCAAGCTCTTGTATTTAGTTCCAAACTTTGCCAACCCATCTGGCGTCACCCTCACGGCTGAGCGTCGTGCCCAGGTATTGCAGGTTTGCCGCGAGCGCGGGATCTTGATTGTTGAGGACAACCCCTACGGATTGCTCTACTTTGACCAGAAGCCGCCAGAAGCCTTGCGCGCGATGGACTCTGAGGGAGTGGTTTACCTGGGCAGCTTCTCAAAAATCCTCTCTCCTGGACTCAGGGTCGGTTATGTCCTTGCACCGCCTGCGATTCGCGAGAAATTGATTTTGGCCAATGAATCCGCAATTCTCTCGCCTGCCACCTTCGCTCAGATGATGGTTAGCGAGTACCTCTCACTATCCGACTGGCAAGGTCAGATCGACACCTACCGCAAGCTCTACGCGAGCAAGCGCGATGCCGCCCTCGAGGCACTGGCTCAGTATTTGCCAAGAGTGCAGACAACTCGCCCTCAGGGCGGTTTCTTCCTGTGGCTGACCCTCCCTGAGGGCCTAAACAGCAAGGAAATGCTGCCATTGGCGGTCGAAGAGCTGGTTGCCTACACCCCCGGAACCGCCTTCTTTGGTGATGGCCGTGGTGCCAACAACATCCGAATTTGCTTCAGTCACCCAACGGCCGAGAATGTAAAGGTCGGAATCCAACGTCTTTCCAACGTCGTGAATCCTCAGCTAGACCGACTCGTCACTCTCTAGGCGAAGCACTAGGCCTGAGGCCTTAGTTCTTGCCTTGAATTCGATCTGAGATTCTTCTCAGGTCCGCTATGTTTCCGAACTCGATTATTAGCTGGCCCTTCTTGCGACCCAGCTGAATCTTTACGACGGTGTCCAAAGCGTTGCCCATTTCCTCGGCCATTTCTTTGAGCATGTCGGTCTTGCCACCGGGGATGATCTTGCCTCGAGTTGGCTTTACTTTGACATTCGAAACTAGCTCTTCAAGGCTTCGAACCGAGAGGCCTTCACGAACTGTTTTCTCTGCAAATGCCGTCATGGTCAAATCATCAGGCGCTCCCAAAAGAGCTCTCGCGTGACCGGCTGAAAGCACTCCGGCGGCGACCTTTGACTGAACGGTCAGAGGCAGCTTCAGTAGACGCAGGGTGTTGGTGATTTGAGGTCTTGAGCGACCAAGCTTGTCGGCCAACTGATCCTGGGTCGAACCAAAGTCTTCAAGCAGCTGCTTGTAGGCGGAAGCTTCTTCCAGCGGGTTGAGGTTGGCGCGGTGCAGGTTCTCCAAAAGTGCGTCCCTGAGCATGTTCTCATCAGCGGTTTCGCGAACGATTGCTGGGATCTTCGTCAGTCCGGCTTCCTTCGAAGCCCTAAGGCGACGCTCACCCATAATCAACTCGTAGCCGGAGCCCTTTGAGCGAACCACGATTGGCTGTAGCACGCCGAATTCCTTGATCGAGTGCACAAGCTCTGCAAATGCCTCGGCCTCAAAGACCGACCTAGGCTGCTGTGGGTTTGGAACGATCTGGTTTGGGTCGAGTTCCATAAACCGGGCACCTGGCACCTCGATTAGGGGAATCGCAGATGTGTTGGTGAAGAACACGTCAACCGCATCTCGATCACCACCTGGAATCAGCGAGCCGATGCCTCTACCTAGTCCACCTTTGCGTTCTGGGCGCTTTTCTTCACTCATTTGACTACTCCTCGCTGAGCTAGTTCGATTGCAGCTTCCTGATAGGCCAGGGAGCCCGAATTCTTAGGGTCATAACTGATTGCCGTCTGACCGAAGCTTGGAGCCTCAGAGAGCCTCACAGAGCGTGGAATAGTCGCATTCAGGGTCTGCTTAGGGAAATACTTGCGAACTTCCGCGGCAACATCGGTGGAAAGGTTGGTTCGGTTGTCAAACATGGTCAAAAGGATCCCGCCAACGATTAGGTCTGGGTTCAGATTTGCCCGAATACGTTCGATGTTTGCCATCAACTGGGTTACGCCTTCAAGGGCGTAGTACTCGCACTGAATTGGAACCAACACCTCTCCAGCTGCAACCAGCGCGTTTACGGTCAATAGACCTAGCGATGGAGGGGAGTCGATGAAGACAAAGTGAATTGGGTGGTCAAAGTCAGAAAGAAACTGGTTCAGGCTATCCAACAGGATGCGCTCACGATTTGGGACCGAAACCATGTCGATTTCAGCTCCAGCAAGGTTGATGGTTGCCGGTAGGCAGAAGAGGTTGTGGTGCTCTGGGCTTTGCTTTACGGCATCGATCATCGGAACACCCTGAACCAAAACCTCATAGCTACCGGTGACTGAGTTGTGGTGCTCTACGCCGAGGGCTGTTGATGCGTTGCCCTGTGGGTCAAGATCAACCACCAAAACTCCCAGGCCTTTGCGAGCCAGCGAAGCCGCAAGGTTTACGGCAGATGTGGTTTTTCCAACACCACCTTTTTGATTAGAAATAGTGATGATTCTGGTCTTTGAAGGTGGGGTCAGAGTCACTTCCGCAACACGACGAGCACGCTCGTTATTCTGCGTCATCTCCCGCAATAACGGGGTGTTTTGGATGTTTTCCATGCTCAATGATCTTCTGATGTTTCACGTGAAACATGTTCAATGTTTGCAGTGTCCAAACCTTGCCAACCGGTTGGCTCCGCAGAGGTTTCCTTGCGGTCGTTTGGGTAGCCCAAACCCTCGCGAACAGTCGCTTGAGTTTCAGCAGTAGCCTCTGCAGGATGATCTAGCATTTGTCTCCAATCATTGCAGAATAATGCGAACCACAGTCGCGGTCTCTGGAGCTTTCCCCAAGCCGAGGGTCATAATCTCTGGTTCTCCAAAGCCAAGTCTTTGCAGCCTTGGTCTGGCCTCGTCAATCTCTGCCGGCGCTCTGGATCCCTTGAGGGCAAGAACTGTTTTTAGCTTTGACCCCCTGGTGAGCGGCGTAAGAAGCTTCAGAAGCTTGTCCAAAGCTGCCACCGCGCGAGCGGTGACAATGTCGAAGTCAGTTCTAGATACTTCCTCAGCACGGGCGCGAATGACGTCAACATTCTTGATGCCAAGGTCATTCGCCACGGACAAAAGCCAGTTTGCCCTTCGCTCCATGGGCTCTATAAGTGTGAAATGGGCTTTCGGTTGGGCAATTGCCATCGGAATTCCCGGGAGTCCAGCTCCGGATCCGACATCCGCAACCAAGGAACCGTCCGGAACCAGCTCGGACAGCAAAGCACTGTTAATTACGTGACGTGACCAGATTTTTGGCAGCTCCCGCGGACCCAAGAGCCCATAGGTTTCCGAATCTGCCGCCAAACGCTCGGTATAGGCCCTTGCTAGATCAATGCCAGAGCCGAAGATACCTGCAGCAGCAGCCGGTTCCTGCTCAATGTCGAGTTCGTCTGACATCTAAATCCTCCGATGTTTCACGTGAAACATTAAGGCTTGGATACGACGATGTGGCGATCCTTGCCCTGGCCCTCAGACTCTGAAACGTAGCCGGCTTCGCTGACCATGTCGTGGACCAGTTTGCGGTCGTAAGAGCTCATGGGCTTGAGGTGTTGAGGCTTGTCGGACTCTTCTAGCTTCGCGATGGTGCGCTCAACCAGAGTCTCTAGCTGCTTGGTCTTTACCGCACGGGATCCGCCAATGTCTAGGATCAAGCGGCTCATTGAGCCGGTCTTGGCCTGAACTACTAGGCGGGTGATCTCCTGAAGCGCCTCAACGGTGGTTGGTTCGGAGATCTTGCCTAGGTTTGACTCACCCTCGCTGGTAACCGAGATGTAGACGCGGTCCTGGCGGAATTCGATCTCAAGGTCACCGTCAAGATCTGCGGTGTCTAGAAATTCTTCGATGAAGTCAGCGGCGATTTCGCCTTCCTGCTCCAGCTCTTGTTCTCTGCTCATTATTTCTTCTTCTTCTTTGCACGATTTTTGCCAACCGGCTGTTGACGCTGCGTTGGCTGCTCAACTTCCGCCTCAGGAGTGGATTCCTCAAGTTTGATTTTGCCCTTTTTTACTAGGCGTGCCTCACGCTCCTTGTGGGCAATAGAGCCAGGAGTAGGCATGTTGCGAATGACCAGGAACTGCTGTCCCATGGTCCAGAAGTTTGAAACCAACCAGTAGGTCATAACTCCGAGTGGGAAGCTCACACCCGAGATTAGGAACACGAAAGGTAATACATAGAGCAAGATCTTCTGGGTCTGCATGAACTGGCTGTTCTGCACGTCAGGGTTCTGGTTCTTGGTCATGATCTGCTTCTGGGTGATGAACTGAGAAGCGGTCATCGCGACGATCATGATTCCGGCGATGATCTTGACGTTGATTAGGTCTGAACCAAAGAAGGTGTCAGAAAGCTTGGCTCCAAAGATCTCAGCCTGGGAGAAAGAAATTGCCATTTCCTGAGTTAGCAGGCCAACACCGGACTTATTGTTTCCGGCATCGTTTAGAACAAAGAACAATCCGGTGAAGATCGGCATCTGCAGCAATAGCGGGAGGCAGGACGACAGCGGGTTCGATCCGGTGCGCTTGTAAAGATCCATCTGCTCGCGAGCCATGCGCTCACGAGAATCGCGGTCGGTCTTGCCCTTGTACTTGTCCTGGAGCTTCTTCAGCTCTGGCTGAACCAGCATCATGTTGCGCTGGCTCTTGATCTGCTTTACAAAGACAGGGATCAAAGCTGCTCGCACAACCAAAACTAGGCCGACGACGGCCAATACCCAAGAAATGCCAGAGGTGGATTCAAGTCCCATTGCAGTAAATAGGGTGTGGAAGCTAACGAGCACTAGCTCGACTAGCCACTTAATCGGCCACAGTAGATCCACCATTACCTCTTCTTCTTGTGGGACTTAGAACTTACAAATCCTAGCTTGCCAATGGCTATCCAGCTCGGTCCGGTTTTGACATCATCAATACCGCCGGCAGCCCAAGGATTGCAGCGAGCAATCCTCCAGAGCGTAAGCGCGGATCCCCGCAGAACACCGTGCTGCTGCAGAGAGGACAAACCATAGGTCGAGCAGCTCGGGTAATAGCGACAGACATCACCGTATAAAGGGGAGATGATTTTGCGCCAAATCAAGATGAATCCGATGATCAAGTTCCGCGGCAAGAAAAAGGCGAACCAAAAAAACCTCAAGGTTTAACCTTTGAAAACGCTGCCTGGACCGCCTGTGCCAACACGACATAATCACAATCAAGAGCAGAGGCTCGCATGCGGAAAACTGCGTCAATTGGCTGTTCTAGGCTCACGAGCTCTGCCCTTATTGCTGAGGTGATGCGTCTTTTGATTTTGTTTCTCTGAACAGCTCCGCCGACTACGCGACCGGTGATTACAGCAAAACGCGAGGATTCGGCAGGCAAAAAGTGGAGGGTGAAAAAGTTAGAAGAGTGACGCTGTCCTCGTTTGACGACATCGCGAATCTCATCGCCTGACCTGAGGCGACTACTCCGCGCTAGCAGAGTAGATCCTTATGCGCTCAGCTCGACGCGGCCCTTGCGGCGACGGGCTGCAAGAATGGCGCGTCCAGCGCGAGTACGCATGCGTAGGCGGAAACCGTGGGTCTTTGCACGACGACGGTTGTTCGGCTGAAAGGTACGCTTGCTCACTTGAAATCTCCCTGGAACTGTTGGGCCAATTGCCCAAGATAACCTCAGTACTTTACGGCATAGCTCCGGGCTTAGTCAAGAGTCAACGAAAGTGTTTGAGGATTTTGATTCTGGTTACCATGGTTGTTAGAAATATCAGCGAGCGACACGCCGATTGGATTTGATTTTGGGCGAGAAATACCGCTTGAATGTTGCACATTACAAATCTGGGAACATTCAATTAGTTTTCCACAGAAATCAAAGACTTTTCCACAGGCCATTTGATTTGTGTAAAAATCTGTGGATAACTTTCATTAGGAGCTTGACATGGCGGACGAGCAGCTAGCCACAATGTGGCAGTCGTTGGTCAATAAGGTCGCCAACGACGAGCGAGTTACCCCGCACCTCAAAGGTCACCTGGAACTTGCTGTTCCAAAGGGCGTTCTAGAGGACACTCTTTACATAGAGGTTCCCAACGAAATCACCCGAGCCATGCTTCAGCAGCGCCTGAAGGATCAGCTGCTCGAAGCGATGCAAGAAATGGCGGAATTTGGCGGACCTTCATCCTTTGTGGTCATCACCAATCAAGATCTTCAGAGCTCAATTCGTCCGGAAATCATGGTCGAGCCAGAGCCAACACCAATTCAGCGTGAGCAAATTTACGTTCCCCTGGTAAGCACTAATGAATCAAGGCTGAACCCTAAGTACAACTTCGAGAACTTTGTTACCGGTGGGTCGAACCGGTTTGCCCACGCGGCCGCTTTCGCGGTTGCAGAGGCCCCGGCGGAGGCCTATAACCCGCTGTTTATCTACGGCTCGAGTGGGCTGGGTAAGACTCACCTGCTGCACGCGATTGGTCACTACGCCATTCACCTAAAGCCAAGAACCAAGGTTCGCTATGTGTCGAGCGAAGAATTCACCAACGACTTCATCAATGCCATCCAAAACAACAAAACCTCTGAGTTTCAGGCTCAATACCGCGATGTAGACATTCTTCTGGTCGATGACATCCAGTTCCTTTCCGGGAAAGACCAAACCCAGGAAGCCTTCTTCCACACCTTTAACACCCTTCATGACCACAACAAGCAGGTGGTCATCACATCGGATCTAAGACCTAAGCAGTTGGCAGGGTTCGAGGAGCGCATGCTTTCGCGCTTCGAGTGGGGCCTAACCACAGACATTCAGGCACCGGAGTTCGAAACTCGTGTTGCGATTTTGCGCAAAAAGGCAGCCCTGGAGCGGATTTCGATCCCGGACAACGTGGTTGAATACATGGCCGCCCGAATCTCCTCCAACATTCGCGAGCTAGAGGGAACCCTGATTCGCGTTACCGCCTTCGCCAACCTAAACCGCCAGGCAATTGACATGGATCTGGTCCAGCTAGTTCTAAAAGACAGCTATGCGGTCGCTGACGGCACCAACATCTCGGCCCTATCTATCATTACCGCAACCGCCAACTACTACAAGATTTCGCCCGATGACATCACGGGTTCCGGCAGACAGCAGGCAGTGGCGCTGGCAAGACAGATCGCCATGCACATTTGCCGCGAGCTCACAGACATGTCGCTGCCAAAAATTGGGGCTCACTTTGGAAACCGCGACCACACGACGGTTATGTATGCCACCAAGAAGATCTCTGCTCAAATGCGCGAGCGTCGCTACATCTACAACCAGGTCTCTGAAATCATCCAAAAGATTAAAGACGAGAATAAATAGTTTTCAAATTAGCTGTGGATAACCAACCCAGTTCAGTGTTGGTAACTGCAGAAATGCTGTGAATCAAAACCCATAAACACAAAGAGTTGAAGTTTTTACTAACAGACCGGCTAGTTATCCACAGAGTTATCCACACCTGTGTAAACAAGTTACACCGTTGTAGTTTCCTTGTAATTACAGAGGAGTTGAGAGTTATCAACAGTTTCAACAGACGTTGTTATTACGAATAAAGGATATTAAATATTTTGGTTTATTACTAAAGCATCACCAGGTTTGGTTATTCGCTCAGTTGTGACAAGATAAAACTCCATAAAGAGGATTAATTCATGAAATTTCAAGCAGATCGCGAAGTTCTAGGCGAGGCGATTTCTTTCGTAGTGAGACTTATGTCTCCAAAGCCTCAGCTGCCTCAACTATCCGGTGTGATGATCACCGCAGGCAACAACGAAGTTGTTCTTAGCATTTTTGACTACGAGGTTTCTGCAAAAGTAACCATCGCTGCCGCTGTTGACGCGCCTGGAAAGGTCTTGGTCCAGGGCCGCCTGCTTGCAGAAATTGTTTCCAAGCTTCCAGGTGAAACAGTTTCCCTTGCCCTACAAGAGTCCAGGCTTCAGCTAACTAGTGCTTCTAGCAAGTTCACCCTTTCCTCAATGTCAGCTTCTGACTACCCAGAGATCCCTGCGAT
>CANESN010000013.1 GCA_947441105.1 Micrococcales bacterium | reverse complement strand
TGGAAATCTCAATGCTCAATGCTGCTCCTGTCGTAGGCCTCAACAATGCGGGTAACCAATTCGTGTCGAACCACATCTTTACTGCTCAGGGTAGCAATGTGCAGGCCCTCGACCCCGGAAAGGATCTCGGTTGCAACCTTCAGTCCCGATTTCCCAAATGGCAGGTCAACCTGGGTTGTGTCGCCGGTGATGACCATTGTGGAGTTGAAGCCAAGGCGAGTAAGAAACATCTTCATCTGCTCAGCCGTGGTGTTTTGTGCCTCATCCAAAATGATGAACGAGTCGTTTAGCGTTCTTCCGCGCATGTAGGCAAGCGGTGCAACCTCAATAACACCGGCTTCAATCAAGCGATGTGTTGCCTCAGGTTCAAGCATTTCCTGAAGCGCATCGAACAGCGGCCGAAGATAAGGGTCGATCTTGTCGCTTAGTGTTCCAGGCAGGAATCCAAGACGCTCGCCAGCCTCGACAGCTGGCCTGGTCAAGATAATTCTGCTGACCTGTCGGCCGTAAAGCGCGGCAACTGCCTTTGCCACTGCCAAATAGGTCTTACCGGTTCCCGCAGGTCCAATCCCAAAGGTGATGGTGTTTTGATCAATCGCTTCGAGATACTGCTTTTGACCAAGGGTCTTTGCTCGAACTGTTTTCCCCGGGGTGGTGATGCCTCCGGCACCAAGCACCTTGGATGGGGTCTCCTCGGGATTCTGCTCGATGATCCTCGCACTTTCAACAACTGATCTCTCATCCGGAGCAACGCCCTGGGCAACCAGATCGGCGAGCTCCAAAAGGGTGCGCTCAGCAGAAATCAGCTGCTCGTCCGAGCCCTCCAGCATGTATGAGGTGCCGCGGTTTTGAATTTTTAGCCCAGGGAACTCTCGCTCTAGCTTTTTCGCAATTTTGTCCTCAGGACCAAGCAGGTCAATGGCCGAAACCTTGGTTATCTCAAGTGTTTTCTGTGGCACTAGTTGGCCTGATTGCTTAGCACGTGGGCGTGGGTGTGGAAAACCGATTGGCCCTCGCGGCTGCCGGTGTTGAACTGCAAGCGGAACTGACCATCGGTCTTGGTATTCGCAACCTCGCGAATAAGTTCAAATAACCCAAGCAACTCTTGTGGATCTTCGAGCTCAGAAACATTTGACGTGTGCGTTCTGGGCACAACAAGTATGTGGATCTTGGCCTGCGGGTTGATGTCTAAAAATGCGACGGCGTGATCATTCTGAGCCACGAATTCCGTGCCAAATTCGCCACCAACGATCTTGCAAAAAATACAGTCCAACGAATCCTCCAATTCCAATACTAAGTCTCAGGCCCATAGCCCTGAAGCGAATTGCAAAGCGGCAATGGCGGCAGGTCCTGCACTCGAGGTTCTAAGCACGCTTTGGCCTAGTCGCACTCGCTGAAAACCTTGTTCTTCAAGAAGTTGAAATTCGCTATCTGAAATGCCGCCCTCAGGGCCAACTACCAAGGTCACATCGTCCGTGAGCGGCATAAAGTCGTTGAGTGATTTGGTGGCCTTGGGATCCAAAACCAATGCGGTTCCGAAAGCACTGAGTTGCTTGGTGGTTGCAATTGGCTTTACCTCGCAGAGGAATGCCTGCTGGGACTGCTTCATTGCCTCGATGGCAATCTGCTGCCACCTCGTTTGATTCTTTGTCTCTTTGCCATCCCAGCGAACTATTGAACGTTCTGAACTCCAAGGCGTGACACTACTTAGTCCCAGTTCAACGCAAGTTTGCATGGCTAGCTCATCGCGATCAGCCTTGGCTAGAGCTTGCACTAGGTGAAAACGTGGGGTGCGCTGGCTGGTTTGCTGTAGCTCTGAAATCTCGTAGCCATCATCTGATGACATCACGGCATTTGCTATCAAGCCCTGGCCATTGGTAATCGCAACCTGCTCACCCACCCGAAGACGAAGCGACTTCGCGTGACTGGCTTCGCTTGAAGGCAACGCAGTGCTTTGGGGAGAAAGCTGTGGGTCGTAAAGCCAGTGCACTAGAAGCGACCCTTGGCTCTTCTGGAACCTAGTCTCGGGACATCTTCGCGGTGAAGGTCGCGAAGCATTTTGAAGATGTCTTTACCCTTGCCATCAAGCCGTGTTGGGGTCAGCACCTTCAGCTCAAGACGAAGGTCACCCCTTCCCTTGCCGCGAATGCGAGAGGCTCCGAGCCCCTTGAGGGTAATCACATCACCGTGCTGAGCACCGGGCTTTGATTCAACTTTGACGTCGCCATCAAGTGACTCGATCTCAACCTCAAAACCTAAAGCGGCATCAGCCACCGGGACTTCCAACTGAGCAACTAGATCGTCACCATCGCGGCCGAAGATTGCGTGCGGTCGGACCGAAACCTCCAGGTAGATATCTCCCGCTGGACCTCCGGCAAATCCAACTTCGCCCTGTCCAGAAAGGTGAAGACGCATGCCATCAGCAACTCCGGCTGGGATATCCAAAGTTAGATCGCGCTTTGAGCGCACTCTGCCCTGACCTCGGCAGGTTATGCATGGGTCAGGAATCACTTCACCGGTTCCTCGGCAAGAACCGCAAGGCGAGGTGGTAACCATTACGCCCATGAAGGACTGTACCTGGCGCTGAATCTGACCCGAGCCACGGCAAATATCACAGACGCGAACGCTGGTTCCAGGCTTACAGCAGCTGCCCTGACAGGTATCGCAAAGGATTGCGGTATCGATGGTTAGGGTCTTCTCCGCGCCGAAAACTGCTTCCGCTAGGTCTAAATCGACTCTTAGCAGTGCATCTTGCCCGCGCTGAGATCGGGACTGCGGACCACGGGATGTTCCGCCACCAAAGAATGACTCGAAAATATCTCCGAGCCCATAGCCGCCATCGCCGCCTCTGTCATAACCAGCGCGCTGCTGAGGGTCAATAAGTACCTCATAGGCATGAGTAACCAACTTGAATCTCTCAGCAGCCTGAGGATCAGGGTTTACATCCGGGTGTAGTTCGCGGGCCAACTTTCGATAAGCCTTCTTGATCTCGTCTTCACCTGCAGTCCGAGAGACGCCTAACACCTCATAGTGGTCGCTCAAGCGTTAGCCTCCAAAATCTTTGACAGATACCTTGCAACAGCGCGGACCGAAGCAATGTTTCCGGAATAGTCCATTCGGGTAGGTCCGAGTACTCCAAGTTTTGCCACCTCGGTACCGCGGTTCTCGTAACCGGTGACCATGATTGAAGCGCTCTTTAAACCCTCAACGCCAATTTCCGAGCCGATTCTGAGCCCGACACCGTGCTGATCGCTGTGTAGTTCATCCAAGAGCTTTAGTAGAACCACCTGCTCCTCGATTGCTTCTAGTACCGAGGAAAGATCACCGGAGAAATCCTGCTCTTGCTTTGCAAGATTCGCAGCCCCGGAGATGGTGAGTTTTTCCTGGCGGTTGGCATCGACCAGAGACTGAAGTGACTGAATAACCTGCAGCACAATCGGTCTGCGGTCAGGTGCAAATTCCGATTCCAGCGAGGTCAACTTACCTTTGACATCCGCCAGCGCAGAACCGGAGAGCATGCCATTTAGGCGGCCGCGCAGTTCCTGAATCAGATCCTCCTGCATTGAGTTGGACTCAATCTGTAGCTGCTGGACTCGACCAGAGTCGGTGATCAACATCAACAACAGCCTGCTTGAGCCGATTGGTATTAGCTCAATGTGTCGCACGGTTGACTTACCAAGCGATGGGTACTGGACCATCGCAAGTGAGTTAGTGAGAAGTGCAAGCTGCCTAGCGCTTCGCTCGACGATTTCATCTAGGTCGTGAGCTCCCCCTAGAAAGCCCTCGATTGCTGCTTTTTCGCCAGTTGTGAGCGGTTTGAGATCAGCAAGTTTGTCTACAAAAAGTCGATATCCCTTTTCGGTTGGGATTCTTCCAGCGCTGGTGTGAGGAGCAACAATTAGCTCCTCCTCCTCCAAAAGCGCCATGTCGTTTCTAATAGTCGCCGCTGAGACGCCTAACGGGTGTCTATCAAGCAGTGACTTTGAGCCAACCGGCTGCGAAGAAAAGATGAAGTCCTGCACGATCGCGCGCAGCACCTCTAAAGAGCGTTCTGGAATCATTGGCACTCACCTTCTTCGAGTGCCAATTCTAGGTCAAGCCTGGGATTTTGATAGGAAATCCAGCACCAGCCCATCAACCAATAATCGTCCTGAAAGCGTTGCCTTGATTTGGTCATTCGCAGCTAATTCCAAGAGCCCGGAGGCGATCGCATTCGCTACCAACTCCGTGGGAACTCCAAGCTCCCTAAAAAGCGATCTTGCAACACCTTGGCTTGTGCGAAGCATGAGCAGAAGTCGCTCTTCCAATTGAGTTCTTTCATCAAGGTACTCAAAACCGGCAGCAGGGCTGCCTTTTTCCAAAGCGGCCGTGTAGGTCGCGGGGTGTTTTTGATTCCAGAACCTAGCCCCTGAAATATGTCCGTGAGCACCTGGGCCATACCCCCACCAGTCTTGCGATTGCCAGTAGGCCTGATTATGAAGTGATGGATTACCCCAGTTCGAAACCTCGTAGTTCTTAAGTCCAGCTTTTCCAAGAAGCTCTTCGGTAAGCAAATACTTATCCGCGTTTAGGTCCTCATCGACCTCTGCTAGCTCCCCGCGGGCAATCTTCCGCGCAATGGCAGTTCCCTCTTCAATGATTAGCGAATAGGCGGAAACGTGCTCGACACCAAGCTCAATCGCCTGCTCCAAAGTCCGTTTCCAGCTCTCCAAAGTCTCTCCGGGTGCACCGTAGATCAAATCGACGCTGACTCTGAGTCCCAGCTCTCGAGCTTGCTTGACAGCCGCGATTACCTTGTCTTTGCTGTGAACTCGATCTAGAACGTCCAGCACCTTCTGGTCAAACGATTGAACTCCCAGACTTATTCGATTCACGCCAGCGGCTTTGAGCTCTTCAAGCTTTAGGTGATCCAGCCCTTCAGGGTTTGCTTCCAAAGTGATCTCGATGCCATCGGTGAAGCCGAAATACTCACTCAGCGAGTCAAGAATCTGTGAAATCTGACTGGCCTCAAACATTGATGGCGTTCCGCCACCGAAGAAGATGGTGGTCAGTTTTCTAGCCGGGATTTCCCACTGCGCAAGCAGTTTCTTACTGAGGTTCACCTCTTGAATCAGCGGGATATGGAACTCGGCTTGCGATACACCGCGCAACTCTTTCGAGGTGTAGGTGTTGAAGTCGCAGTAACCACAGCGAACAGCGCAGAACGGGATGTGAACATAAGCGTGGAAAGTTGCGCTTAGGTTTGGCGTCAGCTTGAGCTGATTGTCACCTGGCCAGCTAAGGCCCAAAGGCAAGGACGCAGCCAACTACTTCTTCTTGTCAGTCTTTGGCTCTTCGGTGGAAAGCGCAGAGATGAATGCTTCTTGAGGCACTTCAACGCGACCGACCATCTTCATGCGCTTCTTTCCCTCTTTTTGCTTCTCGAGAAGCTTGCGCTTTCTAGAAATGTCGCCACCGTAGCACTTTGCCAAAACATCCTTGCGGATAGCTCGAATGGTCTCTCTGGCAATGATTCGCGCACCAACGGCGGCCTGAATCGGAACCTCAAACTGCTGCCTTGGGATTAGTTCGCGCAGCTTTGCAGCAATTCTGGTGCCGTGGGCATAGGCCTTGTCCTTATGAACGATGGAGCTAAATGCGTCCACCTTTTCGCCTTGGAGGAGCAGGTCAACTTTGACAAGGTCGCCTTCGGCATAGCCGTCTTCTTCGTAATCCAAAGATGCATAGCCCTGAGTCTTGCTCTTTAGCTGGTCGAAGAAGTCGAAAACGATCTCTGCCAGTGGCAACTTGTAGCGAAGCTGAACGCGATCCTCACCCAGGTACTGCATGTCGATCATGTTGCCGCGCTTGGTCTGGCAAAGCTCCATGATGGTGCCAACGTAATCCTTCGGGCTGAGGATGGTCGCCTTGACCATAGGTTCTTGCACCTCGCGAATCTTGCCCTCTGGATACTCGGAGGGGTTGGTCACTATGTGCTGGCTGCCGTCGTCGACCGTCACTTTGTAAACCACTGATGGTGAAGTAGCAATCAGGGAAAGGTTGAACTCGCGCTCTAGACGCTCGGTGATGATTTCGAGGTGCAAAAGTCCTAGGAATCCGCAGCGGAATCCAAAGCCCAGCGCAGCAGAAGTTTCTGGCTCGTAGACCAAGGATGCATCCGAGAGTCGAAGCTTGTCCAACGCCTCACGCAGGTTTGGGTAATCACTTCCGTCAATTGGATAAATACCGGAGAAAACCATTGGCTTTGGCTCTGAATAACCTTTTAGAGCCTCGGTGGCCGGCTTGAGCTTGGTGGTGACTGTGTCACCAACCTTGGACTGACGGACATCCTTCACGCCGGTGATTAGGTAACCCACCTCGCCAACGGACAATCCCTGAGTTGATTCGGGTTCAGGGGCAATAACACCGATTTCCAAAAGCTCGTGAACCGCCTTGGTCGACATCATCTGAATCTGCTCACGAGGATGCAGGGTTCCATCAATCATTCGAACATAGGTCACTACACCTCGGTATGAGTCGTAAACCGAGTCAAAAATCATCGCTCGAGCTGGAGCGTTGGCATCCCCGACCGGAGCCGGGACAGTTCCGACAATCTTGTCCAAAAGCTCAGCTACACCGACTCCGGTTTTACCCGAGACTCTGAGGCAGTCCTCAGGGTTGCCACCGATCAAGCTTGCCAACTCCTCGGCATACTTCTCTGGCTGGGCCGCTGGCAGGTCGATCTTGTTCAATACCGGAATGATTTGTAGATCGTTTTCCATTGCCAGATAGAGATTCGCCAGCGTCTGCGCTTCAATGCCCTGAGCCGCGTCAACCAGCAAAACTGCACCTTCGCAGGCTGCCAGTGAACGTGAAACCTCGTAGGTGAAGTCCACGTGTCCAGGGGTGTCGATCATGTTCATGGCGTAGGTCACGCCCTCAAATTCCCAAGGCAAGCGAACGGCCTGGCTCTTGATTGTGATTCCACGCTCGCGCTCAATGTCCATGCGGTCCAGATACTGAGCACGCATGTCTCGGTCGCTAACAATTCCAGTGAGCTGAAGCATGCGGTCAGCCAAGGTGGACTTACCGTGATCGATGTGCGCAATGATGCAGAAATTGCGGATTTGGCTAGGGGCCGTTTGAGACGGTACAAGAGCCTTTAGGGCGCGTGGCGACAAACTAACCTCTGCTTTGGGAATCTGGATGTAGGTATTCTCGCATGGTGCTTGCCCTTATTGCATCAAACTGATAGAGTTTCCCCTTGTTCTGAGGTCATTCACCTCAACAAAAGTTTTCGCCTAAGAAAGTGAAACATGGCAAACATCAAGTCAAACATCAAGCGCATCGGAACCAACCGCAAGGCCGAGGCACGCAACAAGGCTGTCCGCTCCGAGCTAAAGACTGCAATTCGCGCAGTTCGTGAGGCTACCGAGGGTGGCGACAAGACCGCTGCAGCAGCAGCTCTAGTGAACGCAACTCGCAAGCTAGACAAGGCTGTTTCAAAGGGTGTTGTGCACAAGAACCAGGCTGCCAACCGCAAGAGCGCTATCAGCAAGAAGGTTTCAGCTCTCTAAAGAGATTTTTTGAAAAGACCGGGCTTCGGCCCGGTTTTTTTATTTCCGGGCCATAGCAAACAGCAGCTTCTCAATAGAAAAGCCGGGATCCCTGCTTGCGCCCTTTACGTCGGCATCGGTTTGTGCAGCCAACTGAACCAGCTTGATAAGTTGTGACTCTTCCCAGCCCGACAGTTCTCTTCTGGCTTTTTCAAGCTGCCACGGCTGCATCCCCAAGGCTCCGGGTGATGCGTTTCTGTCGTTGAATAACCGAGCAAGCTGTCGAATCTTCATGGTGAGCGCAGCACTGAGTGCAACCGGGTCTATGCCGGTCGTAAAACCGTGACGAAATAGTCGAATAGCCTCAGCCGCGTTTCCGCTTAGGGCGGCATCAGCAATCTTGAAGGCATTGGTTTCAACCCTGCCCTGAAATATCTGCTCGACAATCTCCAGGTTGATGGTTGCAGCTCCAGAAGTTGCCAACTGGGAGCATGCTCCACCAAGTTCGCCTAAGTCTTGGTTGAAGGCTGACAAAAGAGCTTTTAGGCCGGCAGCATCAATCTTCTTTCCCAGAGCTTGCAGTTCTGCTTTCACAAACTCAGCTTTTTCGGCATCTTTTTTGAGCTCCTCGCAAGAGACCACGAGAGATTTAGGCCCCAAGGCGGTTTTCACTTTTCCATTGTGACCAACGGCATTTGGCAACCTGACAACAACGGTGCAGTTATCTACCGGTTCCGCCACCAACTGCGTCAAATCCTCCAATAAGCCTTCGGAGGCAGTATGAATTATGACCAATCGCGGTTCGGCAAAGAGCGAAGGCGCTGCGACTGTGAAAAGCAGTCCCGGAGAATATTCCGACTCGGCGACTTCAGTGACCTCGAGATCGGGGTGCTGAGCCCTGAGCTTGGACTTGATGGAAGAGATTGCCCGAGATGCTAGATAGCTCTCGTTTCCAGTCACCAGAACAAGCGGAGCAGACTCTGCTTGATTCCAATAGACCGTTTTCCCGCTCACAGCGAAAGTTTACCTCCGGTAGAAGCAACCAGCCCTCCACCCTCGACCCTGATTGATATTGGGCCCTGTGAATCGGACCTCAGTACCTTCGCACCCAAGCCGTAAACCAGCGACAGCGTCTTGGGTGAAGGATGTCCGTAGTCATTCCCCTGCCCCACGGAAAAGATCGCGACGTCTGGCTGAATCAACTCGTGCAACTGCTCCGACTGATCCTTGGACCCGTGATGCGCAACCTTTAGCACCAGAGGCTTCTCTCTCAACACCCAAAGTTGGGGCCAAGAATGCCGCAACAACCTCTGCTGGCCAGGCTCCCCTAAATCGCCAAGCGTTAGAACGTTAAATTCTTGAAGGTCGAAAGTCATCACGACTGAAGCGTCATTTGAATCCTCGGCCTCTAGGGCATTGGATGTCGGGCTTAGAACTGACCACCGCACTCCCCCAAGCTCCCCTGTCATTCCTCGATGCCCGATCTGAACTGAATCAGCTGACCTTGATAACACCTCAGATACCAAACTCACTAGCGGACGGTCATCTTTGAAGCCTGAAATCAGAACCAGACCTGCAGTTCTGTTTCGCATTGCGCCCGCTATTCCGCCAATGTGATCTGCATCAAAGTGAGTTAGCACCAAAAGGTCGATCCTTGCGATTCCAAGTCTCTTTAGGCAATTGTCGATGGGCTCATCTTCGCGGCCGACATCAATCAGTGCGATTTGTCCTTGGTTACGAATCAGGAGCGCATCGCCTTGGCCGACGTCGCAATTTAGAACCTGCCAGCCCTGGTGGAACGATGACTGTCGATTTAGATCTGTTACAACCCATGCAATCGGTATAACAAAAACGGAAACAAAGATTGCGCCGAGAAGGCGGATAGGTGGTTCTTTGGAGATTGCAAGCATGGTCAATCCCAAAACCAACAGCACGCTAAACCACACGCCAGTGGGTCCTGGCAACATTGGCACTCGAGTAAGCGGTAGCTGACTTAGGTGGTTTGCAACCACTTCAATCCACCAGGTTCCAAAAGATGCAATCAGGGACAAAAGTTTTGCCAGCGGCGGGAAAATTGCACTTGACAACACGGCGAGAATTCCCAGAACTGTCACTGGAGCAACAACCAACTCAACGGCCAGATTTGCAAGCACTGAATAGAGCGGAATTGAAGGCTGAAGGATTAGTAGAACCGGCAAAGTAAATAACTGAGCCGCAATAGATGCCGAGACTCCAATCGACAACCATGTCCCAATTCTTGGCTCAAGCCACTCGTGCAGGCGACCGGCAAGAAGCAGCAACCCTAAAGTCGCAAACGCCGAGAGTGCGAAACCGATGTCTACCGCAAGCCCTGGGTCAATAAGCAATAGAAGCAAGACTGCCCACGAAAGTGGGATCAGCGGGTGAACTCTTCGTCCAAGCCACCAACCCGCTAATACAAAAGCCGCCATGGCTCCTGCCCTGAGAACACTTGATTCGGGACCGACTAAAACTATGTAGCAAGCAATAGCTAGATAAGAAAGTACGAATCTCCACGATCTTCCAAAACCCAACATCGATGCGGTGAGAAAAACAGCAGCCGCAATAATCGCAAGGTTTGCTCCACTTACCGCAACCAGGTGAGTAAGGGAAAGCTCCTTCATGTTTTCAGCCAACGCTTCGCTGATCAAGCCACGTTCACCAATAGCTAGTCCACCAACTAAGCCAGCGCTGTCTTGAGTTACTCCGGAGAGATTGAAGAGGAATTTGGCTCGAAGCTCTTCAACGGCGTCAAACTTAGGAAAGCTCACCTTCAGGCTGGATTCGAGGCCCTCTTTTGCCGTGATCCACAAATAGAGCCAAGTGAGCCCAGCCAGGAATGGGATCACAACGTTAGGTCTTTAGAGATCTTCGCGTATAACTTGTCGCCGATTCCTGAGACGTCCTTTAGCTGGGTCAAATCGGAGAATGAGCCAATTGACTCGCGGTGTTCAATAATCCTTGATGCCATCGCAGGACCTACTCCTGGCAATGACTCGAGCTGCTCCAGAGTCGCGTTGTTGAGAGAGATGAACTGTGAGTTGGTCCCGCCTGTACTCACCTGGGATTTGTCCAGAACAACAATCTGCTCGCCATCAGAGACCATTCGAGCCAGGTTCACACTCTGCTCAAATGCTGAGGCGGTCATGCCGCCCGCTAACTCAATAGCGTCCTCAACCCTTGATCCCACCTCCACCGCATAAAGTCCAGGCTTTTTGACCTCACCTGCGACGTGCACAAAAATTTGGCTGGATACTTGGCTTGATTCCGAAACCAAATCACCGACATAACTTAGATCTAGCTTGTTGGCTTGGTTTTCGGAACTAAAGGATGTGCCAAGCAAATAGAGAACAGCCACAGCCAATGCGCCAACTACAACTTTTTGGCTCAACGATAATGAGGTAATCCAGTTCATAACCTTCTGCATCCAGCAAGGATGAAGTGAATCTGAATGAATCGAGTGAACTATGTCCCAAGGGGTGGAAAAGTAGTTACTTGGTGGCGATGTTCACAAGTTTTGGAGCGCGAACAATTACTTGAGCGAGTTCTTTATCGCCGATAGCTCGCTTAACCGCTTCAGAGTTTAAGGCAAGTTCCCGTAGGTCTTGCTCTGAGATGTTTGAGGGCACCTCAAAACGGTCTCGAAGCTTTCCATCGACCTGCGCAATTGCAACCACTGAATCCTCAACCAAAAGCGATAGGTCAGCTTCTCTAAACTGCGCGAGTGCAACGCAAGGCTGGTGGCCTAGTAGCGACCACATGTCCTCAGAAGCGTATGGTGCAAATAGTGACAGTGCCTTCGCTAGCTCTTCTGCACCTTCACGGACCGCCGGATCCTTAGGTCCGCAACCAGAGTCAATCGCCTTTCGAAGCGCGTTGGTTAGCTCCATGGCTTTGGCGACACCAACGTTGAACTTGAAAGACTCGATAGCTTCTTTGAATCCGGCCAAGAATGTGTGAGTTGCTTTGCGCACCGTTGCATCGCCAGTAGTGACATCTATTCCGGAATCGGAATCTACATCCTGGGCAATTCTCCACGCGCGGGCTAGGAACTTAGAGCTTGCGCCAGGCGATACATCAGCCCAGTCGATGTCGTCCTCTGGTGGACCAGCAAACGCCATTGTGAGGCGAATTGCATCAACACCGTGCTCATCTAGCTGCTCGGAAAGCCTTACAAGGTTTCCGCGCGACTTACTCATTGCTGAACCGTTCATCAAAACCATGCCCTGGTTTAGCAATCTGGTGAATGGCTCCTCGAAATCGATCAGTCCGATATCGTGCAGCACCTTGGTGAAAAAGCGAGCGTAAAGCAGGTGCAGGATCGCGTGAGTTACACCACCAACATATTGGTCAACCGGTGCCCAATCTTTGGCAGCTTGAGGGTCAAATGCGAACTCTTCGCTGGTTGGGTTTAGGTAGCGCAAGAAATACCAGGAGCTATCCACGAAAGTGTCCATGGTGTCGGAGTCGCGCCTTGCTGGTTTGCCACACTTAGGGCAGGAAACATTGACCCAATCGCTTGCGGCACCAAGTGGTGATGTGCCCTTGGGTGATAGATCCAATC
>CANESN010000012.1 GCA_947441105.1 Micrococcales bacterium | reverse complement strand
TGAACCACTTTGTCTAGCTGCTCAAGGCCTTCAATGCGGGTGTGCTTTCCAGCGACGCCCTTGGCTCCATTCAGCTTGTTGGCAAGCACCTCGTAGAGTACGTCATTTACAAGTGACGACTTACCAGAACCGGATACTCCGGTAATTGCGGTCATTACTCCCAACGGGAACTCAACATCAACATTCTGGAGATTGTTCTCACGAGCTCCAACAACCTTGATTTTGCGAGCCGGGTCAATTGGTCTGCGTTTCTTTGGAGTCTCAATCTTGATTCGACCTGCTAGGTAGTCACCGGTGATTGACTTCTTGTTCTCCAAGAGCGCCTTGTAGCTTCCAGAGTGAACAACTTCTCCGCCATGCAAGCCCGCACCGGGACCGATATCAACTAGCCAGTCAGCGGTGCGAATGGTGTCCTCATCGTGCTCAACCACGATCAATGTGTTGCCGAGGTTCTTGAGCTTGACCAGGGTTTCAATAAGGCGCAGGTTATCTCTTTGGTGAAGGCCAATAGAGGGCTCATCCAGCACGTAGAGGACGCCGGTAAGGCCAGCGCCAATTTGAGTGGCCAAGCGAATTCGCTGAGCCTCTCCTCCCGAAAGGGAACCGGCAGCTCGCTCGAGAGACAGGTAGTCCAGACCAACTGCCAACAGGAAATCGAGTCTGGCTCTAATCTCCCTGAGTACCTGAGCCGCAATAGTTGCCTCACGGTCGGTTAGTTCAATGGTCTCGAAGAAGCCGTGAGCGTTTCTCAGGCTCATGGCAGCAACATCGTGAATCGACTTCTCGTGGACCTTCACGGCCAATACCTCAGGGCGAAGTCGTGAACCGTCACACTCGGGGCATGGAATCTCTCTGAGGAACTCGGACCACTTGCCGCGTGCCCAGTCGGAGTCCGCTTCCAGGTAGCGCCTTTCAACGTAAGGAAGCACTCCCTCGAAACCCGAGGTGTAGCGCATTTCACGACCGTACTTTGAACGCCACTTCACCTGGACTTCAAAGTCATTGCCGTTCAGAATCGCATCCTGCACCTCTTCGGCAAGCTCCTGCCAAGGAGTGTCGAGGGAAAAATCAAGGTCTTGAGTCAAACCATCCAAAAGCCTTGTGAAGTAGCTATACAGGCCTTTTCCTTGGGTTGACCAAGGCAGCAATACACCCTCGTTTATGCTTGCACTCTCATCGCCAATCACAAGTTGCGAGTCAACCGCCATCTTGACGCCAAGACCCGAGCAGGCCGGGCAGGATCCAAATGGGGCGTTGAAGCTAAAGGTTCGAGGTTCGATCTCCGAGAGTGCGATGTCGTGCTCATTTGGGCATGACAGCCGCTCTGAGAAGGTGCGCAGTTTGCCATCGTCGACAAAGTCCACGATCACGCGACCGTCGGCGAGCTTCAGCGCAGTCTCAACCGAGTCCGTCAAACGCGAAATGACATCGGACTTGATGGCTAGGCGGTCAACCACAACGGCGATGTCGTGCTTGAAGCTCTTCTTGAGAGGCTTAGCCTCTGATAGCACAACGGTCTCACCATCAACCACAGCTCTGGCGTAACCCTGCGACTGCAAGGACACGAAGAGGTCCTGGAACTCGCCCTTTTTCTGCTGCACAATCGGTGCTAGCAGTTGGAACCTGGTTCCTTCTGCAAGGGTAAGTAGCTGGTCCACAATCGCCTGTGGGGTTTGCTTTGAAATCACCTCGCCGCAGATGTGGCAGTGTGGGACTCCAATACGAGCCCAGAGCAATCTCAAGTAGTCGTGAATCTCTGTAATGGTTCCAACTGTTGAGCGCGGGTTTCTGTTGGTTGATTTCTGGTCGATAGAAACTGCAGGACTCAGTCCCTCAATGAAATCAACATCTGGGCGGTCAACCTGTCCTAGAAACTGCCTGGCGTAAGCACTGAGTGACTCAACATAGCGTCGTTGACCCTCGGCAAAGATGGTGTCGAAGGCCAGTGAAGACTTACCCGATCCGGAAAGACCGGTGAAAACAATCAGCGCATCTCTTGGAATCTCTAGGTTGAGGTTCTTGAGGTTATGGACGCGTGCGCCCTTGATGGACAGCTTTGCGCCGGATGGGGTTTGAATACTCACCCTAGAAGTTTAGGCGTGTCCAGCTGACTCGATTTGCCTAAGCTCGCGCTTCAACTCGGAAATTTCATCGCGGATCCTGGCTGCAAGTTCAAACTGCAACTCTGCTGCGGCACCCTTCATCTGAGCATCGAGATCCAGAATGGTTGAAAGCAGCGCATCCTTGCCGGCAGCACCGATGTTCGGACGCCCTCGCATCGGAACGCTGGACTTACGCTTTGGCTCTTTCTTGAGTTCCTCAATCAGCTGGGCGGTGTCTACCTCTTCGCGCATTAGCTGGTCCGTGATGTCCGCAATCTTTTTGCGAAGTGGCGTTGGGTCAATGCCGTTGGCGAGGTTGTAGGCAACCTGCTTCTCTCGCCTGCGATTGGTCTCATCGATTGCCTTCGCCATCGAATCTGTAACTCGATCGGCATACATGTGGACTTCACCGTTGATGTTTCTGGCTGCTCGACCGATGGTTTGAATCAACGAGGTGGAAGATCTGAGGAAGCCCTCTTTATCGGCATCCAAGATTGCGACCAGCGACACCTCTGGAAGGTCCAGACCCTCTCGCAAGAGGTTGATACCGACTAGGACATCGAAGATGCCCTGTCTGAGTTCGCGAAGCAGCTCGACTCTTCGCAGGGTGTCAACATCCGAGTGGAGGTAACGGACCTTGATGCCCATCTCGGTGAAGTAGTCGGTAACCTCTTCGGCCAGACGCTTGGTAAGGGTTGTCACTAGGACACGCTCATTGCGTTCGGCGCGGAGCTTGATTTCCTCCAGTAGGTCATCAATCTGGCCTTTGGAAGGCTTCACGACAATCTGGGGATCAACAAGACCGGTTGGGCGAATGATCTGCTCCACTACACCATCAGCTTTAGCAAGCTCATACTTACCAGGCGTAGCAGATAGGTAAAGCGTCTGACCGGTTCGCTCCAGAAACTCCTCAAACCGCAGCGGCCTGTTGTCTAGTGCCGAAGGTAGGCGGAAGCCGTGCTCAACCAGGGTGCGCTTTCTGGAAGCGTCTCCGGATGACATGGCGCCAATCTGTGGGACTGTGACGTGTGACTCGTCGATGACGGTTAGAAAGTCTTCGGGGAAGTAATCCAAAAGACAAGCTGGTGGTTCACCCGGTTCACGCTGGTCAATTTGTCTCGAGTAATTCTCAATACCGGAGCAGAAGCCAAGTTCGCGAATCATCTCTAGGTCAAAGGTGGTGCGCATTTTGATGCGCTGAGCCTCTAGCAGCTTGCCTTGTTGCTCGAACTCGCGATAACGGCCTTCTAGCTCTTCCTCGATAGCCTCCATGGCCTGGGCCATGCGCTCGACAGGAGCGACGTAATAGGAAGCCGGGTAGATTGCCACCGACTGACGCTCCATTAAGATCTCACCGGTTAAAGGATGGATTCGGTAGATCTTTTCGATCTCGTCGCCGAAGAACTCGATGCGGGTGGCTTCCTCATCGTAAACAGCGATGATCTCAACGGTGTCACCTTTGACGCGGAAGTTTCCACGAACAAACTCGATGTCATTTCTCTGGTACTGAATCTGAACCAGGCCGCGAATCAGTTCATCGCGGTCAATGCGCTGTCCAACCTGAAGCGGCAGTGACTGCGCCAAATACTCTTTTGGAGCGCCAAGTCCGTAGATGCAGGAAACCGTAGAAACCACAATTACATCTCGTCTGGAGAGAAGCGACATGGTGGCTGAGTAGCGAAGACGCTCGACCTCCTCGTTGATGGTTGAGTCCTTCTCAATGAATGTGTCAGTCTGAGGGACATAAGCTTCTGGCTGGTAGTAGTCGTAATAGCTGACAAAGTACTCAACGGCGTTATCCGGGAACATCATGCGCAGTTCGCTAGCCAGCTGAGCCGCGAGAGTTTTGTTGTGAGCAATTACCAGAGTTGGACGCTGTAACTTCTCAATCACCCATGCGGTGGTGGCCGACTTTCCAGTACCGGTAGCACCTAATAGGACAACGTCGCGCTCCCCCGCAGTGATTCTCTCGGTTATCTCCTTGATAGCTTGTGGTTGATCACCGGAGGGCTCATAAGGAGTTTCTGCGCGGAAGGGCCTGGCATCCTCTGGCGTCACAACTGCTCCTGGAAGCCAAGGTAGATCGCGTCGGCCTTTTTGATTAGTTCCTCAAGCGAACAGTTCGAATCAATCACGAGGTCGGCAACTGCCTCTCTCTCACTGTCGGTGGCTTGCGCGGCTATGCGGCTTCTGGCCTCAGCTTCGTTCATACCGCGCTGCTCGATGAGCCTGTCTACGCGAACGTCTTCATCGCAGCTAATGGCGACAACCTTGTCGAATTGGAGTTTCGACTTACTCTCCACAAACAACGGGATTGTGTAGACGATGATGCCCTCTAGGTTGGATACCTTTTTCAGGGCCAGATCCTGGATCAGCGGGTGAAGGATGCTTTCCAGCTTGACCCTATTTACATCGTTAGCAAAGGCAATCTTTGCAAGCGCAGCTCGATCCAAAGTGCCGGACTGGGTCAATACCGATGGTCCAAATTCCATTGCGACTTGCTCTAGGCCGATGCTTCCCGGTTCAACAACTTCACGAGCTAGCAGGTCTGCATCGACTTCGGTTGCGCCAAGTTCGACCCAGCGTCGAGCCACGGTCGACTTACCGGATCCAATACCACCTGTTAGCGCAATCAGCACTGGCTAAGAATAAACGAAAGCGGGGGTGCTTTCGCACCCCCGCTTCGCTTTAGATAATTTACTTGTCGCCAGATAGCTTGTCGCGCAATGCTGCTAGGGACTCGTCGTCTGCCAAGGTTCCCTCGGTAGCTGCGGTTCCTGCAGAAGCGGTTGGCTCCTGAGCTGGGGTCGCTGGTGCCTCTGGTAGGGCAGCAAGCTGCGCACGAGTCGCCTTGACCTGAGACTTGTGAGTACCCCAACGAGTGTGAGCCTCGGCGTACTCTGCCTCCCACTTGGTGCGAGCCTCCTCGAATCCGGCCTTCCATTCACTGGTGGCTGGGTCGAAGCCCTCTGGGTAACGGTAGTTGCCGTTCTCGTCGTAGTCTGCGCTCATGCCGTAAAGCACTGGGTTGAAGTCGCTGCCATCTGGGTCGACCTCGTCCAAAGCCTGCTTTAGGGATAGCGAGATACGGCGACGCTCTAGGTCGATGTCAATCAACTTGACGAATACGTCTTCGTTGACAGAAACAACCTGGTCAGCGTGCTCAACGTGCTTGGAGGATAGCTCTGAGATGTGAACTAGACCCTCGATACCGTCTGCAACGCGAACGAACGCACCGAATGGAACGATCTTGGTGACCTTGCCCGGGATGTACTGGCCAATGGCGTGAGTACGAGCAAATAGCTGCCATGGGTCTTCCTGAGTTGCCTTCAGGGAAAGCGATACACGCTCACGGTCGTTGTCAACCTCGAGAACCTCAACGGTAACCTCTTGGCCAACCTCAACTACCTCGCTGGCGTGCTCGATGTGCTTCCAGCTCAACTCGGAAACGTGGACTAGACCGTCTACGCCACCTAGGTCGATGAATGCACCGAAGTTTACGATCGAGGAAACCACACCGGTACGAACCTGGCCCTTGGCTAGGTCGTTTAGGAAGGTAGAGCGGTTGGCGCTCTGGCTCTCCTCCAAAAGTGCACGACGAGAAAGCACAACGTTGTTGCGGTTCTTGTCTAGCTCCAGGATCTTGGCCTCAACCTCGGTACCAAGGTATGGTCCTAGGTCGCGAACGCGGCGCAGCTCGATTAGGGATGCAGGCAGGAAGCCTCGTAGACCGATGTCAACGATTACACCACCCTTAACAACCTCAATAACGACACCCTTGACCACGCCATCGGCTTCCTTGATTTTCTCAACGTCGCCCCAGGCGCGCTCGTACTGAGCACGCTTCTTGGAAAGAATTAGTCGGCCTTCTTTGTCTTCTTTCTGAAGAACAAGGGCCTCGATTGCATCGCCCACCTTGACGATGTCATTTGGATCTGCATCCTGACGGATGGAAAGTTCGCGAATTGGGATTACGCCCTCGGTCTTGTAACCGACGTCTACTAGGACTTCGTCGCGATCGATTTTTACGATGGTTCCAGAGATTAGGTCACCGTCGTTGAAGAACTTTAGTGTGGCCTCTACTGCAGCTAGGAAGTCTTCTGCTGAGCCAATATCGTTTACTGCTACCTGCTTTTTAGCGGTTTTGTTGGTTGCCATATGTGGTGTTATTCACTTTGTTTTACTCGGGCCGAGCAAGGGAGAACCTAAGGAAAAGCTTTCCGATTTGTCCGGCGATTGGACAGGGATTTGTGCCAAATAGCACTCGGCAAGCTTACAGGTATATCTAGTGCCCTGCTAGTTCCCAATTAGCGCCGATGCCGATGTGAACATCGAGCGGAACCGAGAGTTTTGCCACATCGCTCATAGCTTTGGTTGTGAGTGCCTTGAGCTGCTCCAACTCCCCTGGTGCAACAGCAAGAACTAACTCGTCGTGCACCTGGAGCAGCAGCTGAGATTTGAGACCTTCAGCCAACATCGAATCGTGCACCTTGATCATTGCAAGCTTCATGATGTCGGCGGCTGTGCCCTGAATTGGGGCGTTTAGCGCTGCTCTCCTGGCAATCTCACGAAGCTGGAAGATCTTGGAGTTGAGATCAGGAAATGGCCTACGACGACCATAAACGGTCGTGGTGTAGCCCAGAGTCTTGGCTTTCTGAACCACCTGGTCAAGATAGGTCTTTACTCCACCAAAGCGGTCAAAGTAGTCAGACATAAGCTGCTTGGCTTCTTTGCTCTCAATGCGCAGCTGTCTAGCTAGACCGTATTCGCTCAGGCCGTAAACCAAGCCGTAGCTCATTGCCTTGACCTTGGAGCGCATTTGAGAGGTTACTTCACTCGGCTCTACCCCGTAGATGCGAGCGCCAACAAAGCTGTGCAGGTCCTCACCCTGGTTGAAGGCTTGAATAAGCCCGGCATCCTGTGAGAGGTGGGCCATGATGCGCATTTCGATCTGGGAGTAGTCCGCAGTCAGAAGAGTTTCGAAACCGGCTCCTGCGACAAATGCACTGCGCAGCTTCTGCCCTTTTGCGGTCTTGATTGGGATGTTCTGCAGGTTGGGGTTTTCGCTACTCAGACGACCGGTAGCTGTTCCGACCTGGGAGTAGGTGGTGTGGATTCGACCATCGGGCTCGATTGCCTTGATTAGGGTTTCTGCCATTTGGCGAAGCTTGGTTGCATCGCGGTGTGCAAGCAAACGCTCTAGAAACGGGTGCTCGGTTTGCTCAAAAAGTGTTGCGAGGGCTTCCGCGTTTGTTGAAAAACCGGTCTTCACGCTTCTGGTTCCCTGCATCCCCAACTCTTCGAACAAGACTGTTTGAAGCTGTTTTGGACTTGCGAGATTCACTTCGTGGCCAATGATGGCGTAGGCCTGCTTCGCCACCTCTTCAACTTCGGCACTTAGTTCATCGAATTGCTTTTCCAGGTTCGCCCTATCGATAGCAATCCCCTGCTGCTCCATTTGCGCAAGCGTCACGCTGGCTGGAAGTTCGATGTCCCGGTAGACGCCGAGCGAACCTTCGGCTTCCAACTGTGCGTTGGCGATTTTCGACAGCACCGCAAAAACCCAGGCGTCCAGAGATGGATCGCTCTGGGCCAAAAGCTCATTTGGATCCTGGCGAACAATGTCGATACCTGCGTAGGTGCGAATTAGAGCGTCTGGGTTTAGGTCCTTGGTAAGCGGGTCAATGATGTAGCTAGCCAAAAGCGGATCGTTGGTAATTGGACCAAGTGTCAATCCAATGGCCTTTAGCTGCTTTGACACTTCCTTGAAGTTCCAGGTGCCAAAACCACCTTTGGCTATTAGGTCCTTGGGATCAGCCTGTCCATCCCAGTTCATTCTTGCTTCTAGGGTTGCGGCACCAATTCCAACAATGCGATCGTTTGCAATCTCAATCTTCAGGTGGGCATCCCCATTGGTGACCAGCGCAGCGATCTCGCTGAGTGTCGCGGTACTTGTCTCAACCGGCTGCGAAGGTAGCTCTGAGATCAGCTCGCTGGCTGCGGCAGAAATAGGGTCAGCAGAAAGTGATTCCTGAATCTTTTCAGGTTCAATTTTTGCGCTGATTACCTTGTGCTGAGATCCGTCAGTTCCGCGAAGTTTCAGAACCCTAGTCAAAAGGGTTCGGAACGAGAGTTTTGCAAAGACCTCTTTCACCTGCTCTTCATTCACTGAACCAAGCTCTAACTCATCAAGGGTGAATTCGAACTCTAGATCGCGCAGTAGGTGATTTAGCCTTCGGTTTCTAACGGCAAGCTCTTTGTGTTCTCTGAGGCTCTCGCCGACTTTGCCGGGTATCTGCTCAGCACCATCCAAAATGGCCTGCAGTGAACCAAACTCTTGAATCCACTTTGCCGCGGTCTTAGGACCGACTCCAGGGATGCCCTTTAGGTTGTCCGAAGTTTCCCCAACTAGCGCTGCTAGCTCTGGGTACTGCCTGGCGTGCACTCCGTACTTCTCGAGCACTGCGGCATCGTCCATGCGAGCAAGATTCATGACACCTTTGACCGGGTACAAAACTGTCACTTCTTCAGAGATGAGCTGGAAAGTGTCTCTGTCTCCAGAGACAACCAGCACCTTGTAACCGGCCTGCTCTCCCTTGACGCTAAGCGATGCCAATAGATCATCGGCCTCAAACATTTCCCGAGAGACGCTGGTGATGTTCATTGCGGTCAGTGCTTCAACCAGCAGCTCTGTCTGACCCATGAACTCAGGTGGCGTCTCACCGCGGGTCCCTTTGTATTCTGGAAGCTCAATGGTTCTAAAAGACTCTCTGGACACATCGAATGCCACACAGAGGTGGGTTGGCTTCTCCAGCTCAAGAATGTTCAGCATCATCGAGATGAAGCCGTGAACCGCATTGGTGTGCTGACCGGCGGCATTTTTGAAGTTGTCTGGGCTCAGCGCGTAAAAGGCACGAAATGCCAACGAGTGCCCGTCAATAAGTAAAAGGGTAGGCTTTTCGCTAGCGCTCATGCCCGCTAGCCTACTTCGCCAAGGAGTCAAATTATGTCCGACCAACCCATCAAAGCCTCAGATAGCGCTCTTGAACTAATGAAGCAGCGTGGGCTTGGCGCACTGGCAGAAAAGATGGGTATCGAGCTAGTTGAACTTAGCGCTGATCTAGCCATTGCCACCATGCCGGTGTCCGGCAACACTCAGCCAATTGGTCTTTTGCACGGCGGAGCTCACGTAGTACTTGCCGAGTCGCTTGGTTCATTCGCGGCCAATGTTCACGCTCACCCATGGGGTTATGCAGTTGGTATCGAGCTAAACGCGACTCACCATGCATCAATCACCGAGGGTGTCGTAACTGGAACCTGCGTCGCAATCAAGCTGGGAAAAACTCTGACCAGTCATGAGATCACAATGACCGACGAATCGGGTCGACTGCTCTCTACCGTTCGAATTACGAACTACCTAAGGCCTAAGGGTCAGTAGTTACTTATCCCCAAGCTGTTCAATGACAGCTTTCGCGACCTGGGCCATCGTAAGCCTGCGGTCCATAGAAGCCTTTTGAATCCAGCGGAAAGACTCTGGCTCACTGAGCTTCATTTTGCTCTGCAAAAGGCCCTTGGCTCGATCCATAAGCTTTCTAGTTTCAAGGCGATCGCTCAGATCTGCAATCTCAGTCTCGAGTGAAACCAATTCCTCGTGCCTGCTAAGGGCAATCTGGATGGCAGGGAGCAAGTCGGTCGGCTTGAATGGCTTTGTGACGTATGCCATTGCTCCGGCTTCTGCTGCTCTGGCCACCAGGTCAGACTGCGAAAAAGCGGTTAGCAGCACAACGGGAATCTTTAGTTCCGCGATCTTCTCAGCGGCACTAATTCCATCGAGCTTTGGCATCTTGATGTCCATTACGACTAAATCTGGCTCTAATTCGGTGGCGAGTTTGATTGCCTCTTCGCCGTCTGCACCTTCACCGACCACCTCGTAGCCGGCCTCCTGCAGGGTCGCTACCACGTCCATGCGGATTAGACCTTCGTCTTCAACGACTACTACTCTGAGTGCATCTGCCATGGGAATACCTTATAACTAGCGGTCCAACATCCACTAGAATTTACAAGCTTGCCGGGATGGCGGAATGGTAGACGCGTCGCACTCAAAATGCGATGTCCTCTGGGCGTGTGGGTTCGAGTCCCACTCTCGGTACAAAAGAAAAAGCGGTGGTCTCCCACCGCTTTTCTTTACTTAACTCTGATTAGTTGCCGTAACCAGGTGCTGCAAGGTGAACAGCATCCCCTACGCGGTGAACGCGCAGGCTGTTGGTTGAACCTGGGATTCCCGGAGGGGAACCAGACACGATAACAACCTCATCACCAACACGGCACTTACCGCTGGAGAGCACGATCTCATCAACCTGGCGAATCATCTCGTCGGTGTGCTTGACCTTGTCGACCTTGAATGTGGTCGCTCCCCAAACTAGTGACAGCTTGCGGCGCACCTCTTCACTAGGGGTGAATGCCAGCACAGGAACACTTGAGCGCAGGCGTGAAACGCGACGCAGGGTGTCTCCAGACTCGGTGAACACACAGACGAACTTCGAACCCAATAGCTCAGCGATTTCCATAGCCGCTAGCACAACCGCACCTGAGTGAGTGTGGGGCTTGGTGCCAAGAGCCGGAATGCGGTCCATACCGTTCTCTTCGGTTGATTCGATAATGCGAGCCATGGTCTGAACGGTCTCAATTGGGTATTCGCCGACCGAGGTCTCGCCCGAAAGCATAAGCGCATCAGCGCCATCCAGCACGGCGTTGGCAACGTCAGAAGCCTCGGCGCGGGTTGGGCGAGATGCGGTGATCATGGTCTCAAGCATCTGGGTCGCAACGATTACTGGCTTTGCCCAACGACGCGCTAGCTCTACAGCACGCTTTTGCACGAGTGGAACCTGCTCCAAAGGAAGCTCCACACCTAGGTCGCCACGAGCAACCATCACGCCATCAAAGGCATCAATGATTTCCTCGAGGTTCTCAACAGCCTGTGGCTTCTCAATCTTGGCGATGGTTGGCACAAAGCGGCCTTCTTCGGCCATGATCTCGTGAACACGAACGATGTCCTTGGCGTTTCTCACAAAGCTGAGGGCGATCATGTCGGCACCAAGCTTTAGAGCCCAACGTAGGTCGTCCTCGTCCTTTTCGCTGAGCGCAGGAACGTTTACCGCAACACCTGGAAGGTTGATTCCCTTGTTGTTGGAAACAGGTCCGCCAACTTCAACCACGCATGTAACGGTGGTCGCATCTACAGCGGTAGCGCGAAGACCAATGCGGCCATCGTCGATTAGCAGCTGGTCGCCAGGCTTTACATCTCCCGGAAGACCCTTATAGGTGGTCGAGCAAATGTTTACATCGCCCTGGATGTCATCGGTTGTGATCTTGAAAGTCGCACCATTGACCAGGTTGACCTTGTCCTCGGCAAATCGGCCTAGGCGGATCTTTGGTCCCTGGAGGTCGACCAAGATACCGACGCTCTTTCCAACGTCTGCTGCAGCCTTGCGAATGGTCGCGTAAACACCCTCGTGAACCTCATGTGAGCCGTGGCTCAGGTTCATGCGAGCAACGTCAACACCCGCTTCAATGACGGCTTTAGCCTTGTCGTAGTCCGCAATAGCAGGACCGAATGTTGCCACAATTTTGGCGCGTCTCATTTATAACTACTTACCTTTTCAATTGGTTAGCTGTAAACCGAAATTGGTCTATCAGTTGGCTTCACTGGGAAGGGAAGCCCTGTCTCACCTTCGAGATATTCGTCGATCGCGGCAGCGGCGGCACGACCTTCGGCTATAGCCCAAACTATCAGGCTTTGGCCTCTTCCGGCGTCACCTGCAGCAAACAATCCATCGGCAACCTTGTATCGGCCGTCTCTAGCCACATTTCCCCTTGAATCCGTTGTGGTTTCTAGCTGAGTGGAAAGATCCTGAGTCTCAGGTCCAACGAACCCAAGCGCTAGGAAGACTAGATCTGCCGGCAAAATGCGCTCGGTTCCAGCCTTCGGCACTCGCTTGCCGTCCACAAACTCAGTGTCCGCAGCCTTGACGCCTGTGAGAACACCGTTCTCCCCCACGAACTCAACTGTTG
>CANESN010000011.1 GCA_947441105.1 Micrococcales bacterium | reverse complement strand
GCGGCCGCAACCAACATGGATGCGGGAAGAATCTTGGAGATTCCAGACCCAGCGCAAGCAATAAAGCGAGCAGTTTTAGAAACAGCTGAGGGCTCCGCCGTGCTTTGGTGCGGTCCAGGGCACCTAACCTATCGAGAAATTGCCGGTCAGAAGGTTCCATTTGACGGTAGGAAACTAGCAAGGGAGGCGGTTGAGTCATGATTGCACTGACCATCGCTGAGATCGCTTCCGCGGTAAACGGAAAAGTAGTTCAAGGTGACGTGAATCTTGTGGTTCAAGGTGGAGCAGACACCGATTCAAGGACGCTCGAGCCCGGCGGGATCTTCTTCGCCAAGCTTGGAGAGCACGAGGATGGCCACCGCTACCTGGAGCAGGTCGCTGAGGTTGCGGCTCTTGCAGTGGTTTCAAGTCCAAACCCCTCGGTCAAGATCGCTCAGATACAGGTTGTGGACACGGTTGTCGCACTCACAGATTTGGCTAAGTACGTGCTGGCTCGAGTTCGGGCGGCTGGACAGCTTCAGGTCGTGGGAATCACCGGATCTAATGGCAAGACTTCCACCAAGAACATGCTCCGCGAGATTCTCTCTAGGGTTGGCGAAACGGTAGCTCCAAGAGATTCATTCAATAACGAGGTTGGACTTCCTCTCACCGTCTTGAAGCTCCAATCCACCACCAAATACTTAGTTTTGGAGCTGGGAGCCGCCGGAATCGGTTCGATCAAGGCCCTAGCCAGCTGGTGTCTGCCGGATATTGGAGTCGAACTCAAAGTGGGGCTTGCTCACGCCGGTGTATTCGGTGGAATCGAGGTCACAGCGCAAGTCAAGCGCGAGATGATGCCTTTTATTCAACGCGTTGCGATCTTGAACGAAGATGACCCTGTCGTAAGAGCCTTCGAGCCAAACCAAGGGGTCAAGCGCGTCGGATTTGGCTTTGCCAGAGAGGCCGATTTCGAAATCAAGTCGGCAGAACTGAGTCTTGGCGGCACCAAGCTTGCAATCTCTTACCCAGATGGACAAGTTATTGAACTGACCCTGAAGATGCTGGGGGAGCACCAGGCGATGAACGTTTCCGCTGCGCTGGCGGTTGCTCAGGAGTTGGGTGTTCCAAGAGAGATTGCCATCGACGCGGTATCTGAGATGGAGATGGCAGAGCGCTGGCGCATGCAGCTGATGCGCCGTCAAGACGGAGTGTTTGTCATCAACGATGCCTACAACGCATCTCCGGATTCCATGAGGGCAGCTTTGCAAACCCTGGCTACTTTGGGTCGCCAGGGTCACCGAACCATCGCGGTCCTGGGCCAAATGGCGGAGCTTGGTGAGTATTCAATTCAGGAGCACGATCAGCTGGGTCGGTTGGTTGTCAGATACAACATCGATCAGCTGTTTGTCGTGGGTCAAGAGGCGAAGTTGATTCACTTGGGGGCTATGCAAGAGGGCAGCTGGGATGGCGAGTCTGTGTTTTGCGAGACAATCAGCGCGGCTTTTGATGCTATTCATGACAAGCTTTCACCTGGCGATATTGTCCTGGTGAAATCCAGCAACATCGCGGGTTTGAGATTCTTAGGCGACGAGTTGGCGGGTGTGAAGTGAGAGCCTTACTTGCATCAGGCGGCATCGCACTATTCATTTCGCTTTTCGCCACCCCAGGGTTTATTTGGCTTTTTAGGAACCTGCAGTGGGGTCAGTTCATTCGTGACGACGGTCCAAAGACTCACCACACCAAGCGCGGCACTCCAACTATGGGTGGCATCGTCATCCTCTTGGCCGCAACCATTGGCTACTTTGTCGCAAAGCTCATCAACGGTGAATCACCATCGGCATCTGCCCTGCTTGTGATCCTGATGATGCTGGGACTTGGACTGGTTGGCTTTATTGATGACCTACTCAAGGTTCGCAATCAGCGCAGCCTAGGACTTACCGGATGGGCAAAGATCGCGGGCCAGGTTGCAGTTGCAATCGTCTTTGCGGTTCTCGCGCTTGGTTTCCCGGATGAAGACGGCTTGACGCCGGCATCCACCGCAATCTCGCTTTTTAGAGACCTGCCGATCGACCTGTTCATCTGGGGCTCCGTTATCGGCATGGGGCTGTTTGTGGCCTGGATCACGCTTTTGGTTACCAGCGCATCCAACGGTGTGAACATCGCAGACGGCTTAGATGGTCTGGCATCTGGATCCGCGATCATGGCCATAGGCGCTTACGTGATCATCGGATTTTGGCAGTTCAACCAAAGCTGTGCGACGGTGGTCGAGAATTTTGCATCCTGCTATAACGTGCGCGACCCGCTTGACCTGGCGGTTGTTGCGGCAGCCATCGTGGGTGCTTGTGTTGGCTTTTTGTGGTGGAACACCTCACCAGCGCAGATCTTTATGGGCGATGTCGGGTCGCTTGGTCTAGGCGGAGCGCTAGCAGCGCTAGCAATTCTTTCCCGCACCGAGTTGCTACTTATTCTGATCGGTGGAATCTTCGTTATCGTCACCGGTTCGGTAGTGATTCAGCGAGTGTTCTTCAAGATCACCAAGTGGCGAACCGGAACCGGCAAGCGTGTCTTTTTGATGTCACCACTGCACCACCACTTTGAACTCAAGGGTTGGGCTGAGATCACCATCGTTGTTCGCTTCTGGATCATTGCATCGCTGTGTGTGATTAGCGGCGTTGGCCTGTTCTACGTGGAGTGGATCTACGGCATATGATCCCGCAGCGCAGCTGGCACGACAATTGGGCTGGACTGCACGTTGCAGTCTTAGGTTTAGGTAATTCCGGATTCTCAGTAGCTGACACGCTTTGCGAACTAGGCGCAGAGGTAACGGTTTTTGCGAATTCCGCGAGTCCTGAATACTCCGAACTTCTTGAGGTCATTGGTGCAAAGCTTGTGCCTTCTGATTCAGTGTCTGAGCTGAACAAAATGGCAAAGATTGACTTTGCGGTTGTCTCTCCAGGTTTTGCACCATCACACCCGGCAGTTCGTTGGCTTAGAGAAAACGACATCCAGGTCCTAACGGATATCGATCTAGCTTTGCGTCTTAGGGACAAAACCGATCGGGTAGCCAAGTGGATCACCATCACCGGCACCAACGGTAAAACCACCACCACTGAGCTGGTAACTCACATCTTGCAAACTGCAGGACTTCGCGCAGTGGCATGTGGCAACATCGGAAATCCAATTTTGGATGCCGTAAGAGACCCAGAGGGTTTCGACTACCTAGTGGTTGAGATCTCCAGCTTCCAGCTCCACTATTCCGGGCAACTAAACCCGGTGGCCAGCGCATTTTTGAACCTGGCACCAGATCACATCGACTGGCACGGCAGCGAGCAGGCCTACTATGAAGCCAAGGCAAAGGTTTTTGAGGGCACCGAGATTGCAATTGTCTACAACGCCCAAGACTCAAAGACCCTGGCGGCTGCAGAAAACGCTGAAGTGGTTGATGGCTGCCGAGCCGTGGCCTTTACCACCGGCATGCCAAGTGTTAGTGCGGTTGGCTTTGTAGAGGAATTCCTAGTTGATCGAGCCTTTATTGCAGACCGCTACTCTGCAGCGCTGGAAATAGCGCAGGATTCTGACTTAGAAGCAATTGGTGTCCTAAGCGACCACCTGCGGGCCAATGTCGCCGCCGCCACGGCGTTGGCCAGGGCGGTGGATGTTGAGCCCAAAGTCATCAAACAAGCCATCGCCACCTTCAAACTTGCGCCGCATCGAATTCAAAAAGTACTCGAGCAGCAGGGCATTGTCTTTATTGACGATTCAAAGGCCACAAATGCTCACGCAGCTAATGCGTCGCTGGCAAGCTTCGATTCAATCGTGTGGATTGTTGGTGGCCTGCTCAAAGGCGTTGACCCGACTCCGCTTTTGATTGATCACGGCTCGAAGCTAAAGGCCGCCATTGTTATTGGTGCCGACACGGCCGAACTTGAGGCGTTGTTTGCAAAACACCTTCCAAACTTGCCTATGAGGGTGATTTCGGGCGAGAAGATCATGTCCCAGGCAGTGAGCTCCGCTTTGGAGTTTGCAACTGAGGGAGACACGGTTTTGCTAGCCCCGGCAGCGGCTTCTATGGATCAGTTCCTGGACTATGCAGACCGCGGAAATCAATTTCAGGCAGAGGTTAGAAGGCAGGTGAGTAAGTGACAAATCTAAAAGAGATGTTGCAGCCTCGTCTGCACGCACAGTCCAGGCAATTCTTTTGGCTTTTGGGGCTAACCCTCGCGACCGTTGCAATTGGGCTCACTATGGTGGCGAGTGCATCGGCAGTAGACGCGTTTAAAGAAACCGCTAATGCCGCCTCTATCTTTCTAAAGCAGGGCGGCTACGCGCTGATCGGCCTAGCGCTGATGCTCATAATCTCCAATGTTTCACTTGATGTGATGCGCAGATTCGCCATGTTGGGCCTGATGGTGACCATGGGAGCTCAGGCGGCAACGGTTTTGGTCGGTCGAGAGATCAACGGAAACCGCAACTGGCTTGATCTTGGTCCGGTCGGTGTCCAGCCGTCCGAGTTTCTAAAGCTCGGTTTGATTATTGCGCTGTCCTTTCAGCTTTCTCAGCTAACAGGTTTTCAGGATGAGGATTTGCCGATTTGGAAGCGGGTGTGGTTCTTCTCCGCGGTCGGCGTTGGCATGGTGGCGGTGCTAAGTAAGGACTTGGGTTCGGGCATCATCATGGTGGTCTTGCTGATGGGGCTCTACCTAATTGCCGGTATAAAGATGTCCTATTGGTTTTCCATCATCGCGGTTGGCTCGGCACTGGCGTTTTTCCTGGTTTCCAGTTCGCCCTCTCGAAGAGTGCGCTTTGACGCCTGGATGAACCCGGCAGCCGCTGACCCAATGGGCGTGAATTGGCAGTTTGAAAAGGGCACCTGGGCCCTTGCCTCCGGCGGCATATTTGGCACAGGCCTTGGTCGCTCCAAGCTCAAATGGAGCTGGATCCCTGAGGTTGAAAACGACTTTATCTTCGCAATCATCGGCGAAGAGCTGGGGCTAATCGGAGCGCTGCTGGTGGTTGCGCTGTTCTTGGCGCTCGGTCTGGTGATGTTCCAAATCGCAAGGCAGCAAACCGACCCCTTCAACCGCAACCTGGTGGTGGGAGTGATGTTTTGGATCGTGATTCAGGCATTTATCAACATGGGTGTTGTGGTTGGACTGTTTCCGGTTCTCGGTGTTACCTTGCCGCTGGTTTCGGCTGGTGGCTCTTCGCTGATTGCGTCACTTATGGCCATTGGCGTGGTGCTGGCAGTAGAGCGTGATCGAACGGCGAATCTAGGACGCAGAAGGTGACCAAGTTTTTATTGGCCGGTGGCGGAACTGCCGGCCACGTAAATCCGATGTTGGCGCTGGCTCAGTCACTGAGGGCTTTAGATCACGAGGTGCTGACCCTTGGCACCAAAGAGGGGTTGGAGTCTCGCCTTGTTCCACAGCGCGGGTTTGAGCTACTAACGATTGCCAGGCTGCCATTTCCTCGCAAGCTCTCTCTATATGCGCTGACATTCCCGCTCAAGTTTTCCTTAGCCGTCATTTCAATTCTCAAGATGATCAAGGCGCACAAGATCGAGGCAGTGGTCGGGTTTGGTGGCTACGCATCCGCTCCCGCTTACCTCGCTGCATTTCTTTCCGGAAAGCCGCTGGTGATCCACGAGGCAAACGCCCTGGCGGGTATTGCCAATCGCCTGGGTGCAAAATTCACCAAGAACATCGCGGTGGCTTTTCCAAACAGTGATCTATCGCCAGCTGCCATTACGGGCATGCCGCTTCGCCCGGAAATTGTTGATTCTGTGTCTGGCTACGACAAAGAGCAGGCACGAATCGAATTGGGTCTGAATCCCTTTATGACAACGCTTTTGGTCACCGGAGGGTCTTTAGGAGCGAAGAGCATCAACGAGGCGATAATCGAGACCCGCAGCGTGCTAAATGCCGCAGGGATTCAAATCCTGCACATCGTGGGGGACAGGGCTAATCTCGCTGAGGTCTCAGAACCGGGTTATCGCCGGATGGCATACTGCGACCGAATGGATGCTGCAATCGCAGCATCGGATTTGGCGGTATCGCGGGCTGGAAGCTCAACGGTTAGCGAGTTTGCGGCCTGCGGACTGCCAGCGATTTACATTCCTTACCCGGTGGGCAACGGAGAGCAAAGATTCAACGCAGCAACCATTGTTGAAGCCGGCGGTGGCAAATTGGTTTCAGATAGTGAGTTCACAGCCAAGTACATCAGCTCCGAATTAATCCCACTGGTGAGCCACAGTTCGAGCATCAGAAAGATGTCTCAGGCGGCAAAGTCAGCGGGAATTCCCGACGCAACCGAGCGGCTACGCGATCTTGTGCTTGCGGCAGTGAATACTAAGACCCGTGATTAAGCCCGACTTCTCCCAGCCCATTCCTGACGATTTAGGTACCGTGCACTTTATTGGCATCGGTGGTTCTGGAATGTCGGGCATCGCCCGGCTAACTTTGGGAATGGGGCACAAGGTGACCGGCTCTGACCTCAGGGACTCCTCAAACGTTCAGGCTTTGCGAGAACTAGGTGCCGTAATTCACATTGGCCACGCCGCCGAAAACCTTGGTGACCCTGACACGGTGGTTGTCACAAGTGCATTGTGGCCGACTAACCCTGAGTACGTCCTGGCTCAGGAGCGCGGAATACCAATCCTGCACCGCTCAGCACTTTTGGCTCACCTGGCATCAAAGGGCAAGCTCATCGCGGTAGCGGGAGCTCACGGAAAGACCACTTCGACCGGAATGGTGATTACCGCTCTCAGCCGCCTCGGTGCTGACCCCAGCTTTGTAAACGGCGGTGTGATTCAGGAGTACGGAGCCTCAGCGGGATCTGGCAAGGGTGAGCACTTTGTCATAGAGGCAGACGAGTCCGATAGCTCTTTTCTTCACTACAAGACCGAAGTCGCACTAATCACCAACGTTGACCCAGATCACCTGGACCACTTTGGCTCACTCGATGCTTTCGAGGGTGAATTCGCAAAGTTTGCCGATGCCGCGGGTTCCCTAGTCGCCATTTCAAGTGATGACCCGGGTGCTGTGCGAGTAACTAAGCGCTTGAAGCACAAGAACATAATGACCTTTGGAACCGCCAGCGATGCCTCGGTGCAGGTCAGAAACGTCGCTGCGCTAACGGGAAATGTCTCGTTTGAGCTCGGCTTTGGCCCCAAGAGCATTCAGGTTCAATTACAGGTTCCAGGCCATCACAATGCGCTCAATGCCGCAGGAGCGGTTGCGGTCTTGGTTGGACTTGGATTTGATTTTGAGGATTCGGCGAAGGCTGTCGCGCACTTCTCCGGCACCGAGCGCCGCTTTGAGCTGCACGGGGAGCGCCGCGGGGTGAAGGTCTACGACGACTACGCTCACCACCCCACCGAGGTTGCCGCCGCATTGAGCGCGGCTAGAGCGGTAGTGGGTTCGGGCAAATTGATCACGGTTTTTCAACCGCATCTTTTTTCTAGAACTCGCATTTTCCAAGCCGAGTTCGCACAAGCATTAGCGCTGAGTGACCAGGTAGTTTGCCTGGATATCTATGCGGCCAGGGAAGACCCGGAACCAGGGGTCACCGGGGCACTAATTGCAGATCGCTTCGCAGATCAAGCCAGGATGCACTACGTGCCGGTGTGGCAGGACGTGCCAGCCGTTGCCGCCAGCCTTGCCCAAAGTGGGGATTTCATCATCACGATGGGCTGTGGTGACATCTACCGCATGGTACCTGAGCTGCTAAGTGCCCTGGAGGCTTAGTTGAAGAAACCAGAGCGCGAACTTGTCGGCCGTGAGATAAAGCGCGTTAGACAAAGCGCTAAGCCCGCGAAGACTAAAGCTCCCCGCAGCTCTGGATTTCGAATTCTCGGTAGGACCTTGTTTATTGCTGGACCAATCTCCCTGGTGATTTTAGTGGTAGCCACCTTCTTCACACCGATGCTGGCCGTAGAGCAAATCAAAGTCAGTGGCAATGATCGAATTCAAGCCAGCAAGGTAATGGGAGCTCTGGAGGGACTGGTTGGAAAGCCCCTGACAACCATCTCCCAGGACAGTGTTGCCGACCTGTTGGCGGATTTTGCCCTGATAGAGACCTTCACGCTCCAGGCGGAGCCGCCTCACACATTGACCGTGAAGATTCGCGAGCGCCAGCCAATTGTGATTCTGGTGCGAGGCGGGAAGAACTACCTCTATGACGCCGCCGGGGTTCGCATCGATGTGGCTGGTGCCAAAGATAAGTACCCGTTTTTCCGCTTCACCGCTGACCCTTTGAAGGACAAGAAGTATAAAACCGCTATGGAGGTCTTGCTTTCGCTTCCGGTTGGCACCTATAAGAAGGTTTTCTCAATTCAGGTTTCCGAGCAGTTAACCTCAGATTTGATTTTGCGAAAGAGCGATACCCGCGTGATTTGGGGAAACGCCAAGCAGGGGCTGCTCAAAGCTGAGGTCTTGAACTCGCTTATGAAGACCGGTGTAAAACCCGGCGTCACCATCGATGTCTCATCTCCCAAAGCCCCCGTGGTTACTTACCAAGACTATTGATTCAACTCATTTGCGACACGCCCGAGGCCCTCGAGCGAATAGGGCTTGTCGGGGCCTAACTTCTTGGCGCAAACTGAATTCTTCTCAAAGGGTTAAGCCTCAGCCTTAACTTGAGAGTTTTCACAAGGAGGAACATCGTGGCTCAGACCCCGAACTATCAGGCAGTCATCAAGGTCGTTGGAGTTGGTGGCGGCGGTGTGAATGCGCTAAACCGCATGATCCAGTCTGGACTTCGCGGAGTTGAGTTTGTAGCGGTGAACACCGACGCACAGGCCCTGCTAATGAGCGATGCCGATGTCAAGTTGGACATTGGTCGCGACATCACCCGTGGCCTTGGAGCAGGAGCCGACCCAGAGGTAGGTCGTCGCGCCGCTGAGGAGCACGAGAACGAGATTGAGTCAGCGCTAAAGGGTGCCGACATGGTATTCGTAACCGCCGGCGAGGGTGGCGGTACCGGTACCGGAGCAGCTCCGGTGGTGGCAAGAATTGCAAAGCGCCTAGGTGCTTTGACCGTGGGTGTGGTAACCCGCCCGTTCAACTTTGAGGGTAAGCGCCGTGCCGTGCAGGCCGATGAGGGTATCCGCGAACTTCGCGCCGAGGTTGACACCCTGATCGTGGTTCCAAACCAGCGTCTACTTGAGATGTCAAACAAGAAGATTTCCGCCATCGAAGCCTTCATCACCGCGGACGACGTGCTTCGTGCCGGTGTGCAGGGCATCAGCGACCTGATCGTGATCCCTGGACTTATCAACCTCGACTTCAACGACGTGAAGTCCGTTATGCAGGGTGCCGGAAGTGCTCTTATGGGCATCGGTACCGCCAAGGGTGAAGACCGTGCGGTCCGTGCTGCTGAGATTGCCGTTTCTTCCCCGCTTCTCGAGGCAACCATCGAGGGTGCTCACGGAGTATTGCTTTTGGTTCAGGGTGCTTCAGACCTAGGTCTGCACGAAATCGACGACGCAGCTCGTTTGGTTCAGGAAGCAGTTCACCCAGAAGCCAACATCATCTTCGGTGCAACCATTGAGGACACCTTGGGAGACGAGGTCCGCATCACCGTTATCGCCGCTGGCTTTGATGGCGGCGAGCCGACGTACCGAAAGTTCGAAGCACCTGCCGCTGTTGTTCTTCCAGTCGAGCAGGCTGTTGCGGCCCCAGCAGTTGAGGATTACGCAGTTGCCGAGCCGGCCCAGGAGCTTCCAACCAGCGAGCAGTTGATTCAGAGCGAGACCTTGGTTCCCGCCCACAGCGCAGCTCCTAGCTCTAACGGTCAGTTCGGTGACGATTTGGATCTTCCTGAATTCTTCCGTTGAGCCAATTAGCTTCTAGATACGAACAGGTGCTGGCCAAAATGGCCAGTGCCTGTTCGGCTTCTGGCAGGTCATTGACCGATGTTGAGTTAGTGGCCATCACAAAGAACAACCCTGCCGAGGTGGTGGCCGAGTTAGTTGACTTAGGTCAGCTGCATTTTGGTGAAAACCGAGACCAGGAAGCCAGCCCAAAAAGTGTTCGACTCGCGGAATTGCGCCCGCAGTCGCAGGCTATTTGGCACTTTGTCGGGCAGTTGCAATCCAACAAGGTGAAATCGGTCCTGAAATACGCCAGGGTCATCCACTCAATCGACCGAGAATCGCTGGTTTCAGAACTAGCGAAGCAACTTCCAAAGTTTGAGGGAACCTTTTCTGGGTTTATCGAACTGAACCTCACCGATGACGAAGGTCGCGGGGGAGTGTTACCTGAAAATCTTGCGCCATTGGCCGAGTCCGTATTGCAGCTACCAAACTTCGAGCTGCTAGGTGTTATGGCGGTTGCCGGACTTGGGATGGACCCGGCTGCGGAATTTGAAAAAGTTCTTATTGCCAGCGGCAAACTGCAGGAACTTGCACCCAAGGCTACAAAGCTATCGATTGGCATGAGCGAGGATTTCGAATTAGCGATTTCCATGGGTGCGACACACATAAGAGTTGGCTCGGCAATCACCGGCCCTAGGCCTTTGAACCCATAGTCTTGAAGCAATCTAAGGAGTAATGATGGGCGCAGTTAATTCAGTTATGACTTTCTTTGGTTTTGGATCAGCCGAACCTCAGAAAGTTGAAGCGAGCGCAAAGCCTCGTCCAGCCGCATCGAGACCACGTCGCGGCTCTGAAATGTCAGAAATCATCACGCTAGAACCACAGACTTACGCAGATGGTAAGGAAGTTGCCTTCCACTACCGCCAAGGCGTTCCAGTGATTGTGAACATCGGCGGCATGAGCGAGGCCGATGCCAAGCGCATGCTGGACTTCATGCTCGGTCTTAAAGAAGCGCTTGAAGGTCAGATCCGCCGCGTCACCCCAAAGGTCTTCTTGCTAAGCCCAAGCCACGTTGAGGTGAACGACGGTGAGGCTGAGGCCACCGACGCCGACAACCTGCTCGACTAATTTATGGGTCTGATCGGTTTAATTCTTTATTGGGCGTTGCAGCTCTTTGTCTACGCCATGTTTGCCAGGTTCATCGTTGAATTCGTAATGTCGGTCAATCGTGGCTGGCGACCACCTAGCATCTTGATGCCGATTGTTGATTTTGCCTTCACAATCACCGATCCACCGATTAAGTTCGTAAGGCGCTTCGTGCCGCCATTAAAGCTTGGGGTAGTGGCATTGGATTTGGCTTGGACAATTGTGCTTATTGCGGTACTTTTTGCGCAGGGCTTGGTTCAAACCCTCTAAAGCGAATAACATAGCGTGAGCGCTTTTGCGCTGTATCAGGAAGGTGCAACATGGCGCTGACGCCCGAAGAAGTTGTAAACAAGAGATTTACCATCGTCAAGTTCCGCGAGGGATATGATCAGGACGAGGTCGATGACTTTCTAGACGAGGTCGTTGTTGAGCTTCGAAAGCTCGGTGGCGAGAACGAAGAGCTTCGCCAGCAGCTAGAGGCCGCAAAGGCTCAGGCGCAGGCCGCTCCAGCTGCTTCAGCAGCAGACTTCCCAGTTGCACCGGTGGTCGCCGCATCAGTTCCAAGTGCTGCCGACGCCAGCAACTCACACAGCTTGCTAGAGCTTGCCCGCAAGTTGCATGAGGAGCACGTCCGTGAGGGTCTAACCAAGCGCGATCAGCTAATTCGTGATGGCCAGGAGAATGCCGCTCGCCTAGTGCGCGACGCAGAGGCTCAGGCCCGTGCAGTTCTTGGTCAGCTAGAGCTTGACCGCAAGGCAATTGAGAACACCATTGACGAACTTCGCGAATTCGAGCACGACTACCGTGGTCGCCTGCGCGAATACATGGAGTCTCAGCTCACCACTTTGATCCGCGAGGAGTCCTTTGAGCAGCCACTAGAGGCAGCTGCGAAAATTGAATTCGCCCAAATCACCGAGGCTACGGCCGAGGTTGTTGAGGATGAAGACGAGCTCGAGGATGAGGTTGTGACGTCAGCAGCCGCTGAGGATGAAGACGAAACCTCAAGTGAGCGCAAGTAAAGCAAGAACCTTCCTTTTCCTTGGAATTGGCGTTTTCTTAGTTTTTCTTGATCAGCTAACCAAAGAGTTGGCAATTGCCGCCCTTTCTGACGGTTCTGTCATGCCCGTAATAGGTGACATTCTCAGATTCCGACTTGCCTACAACGACGCGGCTGCATTCTCGCTCGGCGTTGGCCAGACCTGGGTGCTAGCGATTATTGCCTGCTGTGCGGTGCTAGCGCTTTTGTGGTTTGGACCAAAGGTCAAAAACCTCACCTGGACCATCATCGCCGGTTTGGTGCTGGGCGGAGCTGCTGGAAATTTGGTTGACAGACTCACTCGCGCTCCAGGTTTCCTAAATGGGCATGTCGTGGATTTCATTTCGATCCCGTTCAATTTCCCGATTTTTAATTTGGCTGACACCTTCTTGGTTGTCGGTGTATCACTGGCAATGCTCAGAACGCTTATGGGTGACGAACTGGGTGGCAAGGTTGGCAAGTAAGTATCTGCCGGTTCCGGACTCCCTCTCCGGTGAGAGAGCCGATGCCGCCCTGGCAAAAATGCTTGGCATCAGCCGCTCTCAGGCGGCAGATTTACTTGCTGAGGGCAGTGTCACCAGAGCCGGGAAAGTAATTGGTAAATCCGATCGGCTAGAAATTGACCAGGTCATCGAGGTCGAGCTGGTCGAGCGTTCAAATGAGCCAGAGGTCATTGCCGAGGATGTGGCCGAGCTAAAGGTTGTTTTCCAAGATGAACACATGATTGTCATCGACAAACCTGCCGGCGTTGTCTCGCACCCGTCTTTAGGTTTTGTAGGCCCAAGCGTCCCCGGTGTCTTGTTGGCCAGAGGCATCCAGCTAGCCACCTCCGGCGCTCAGGAGCGTCAGGGCATAGTCCAGCGACTTGATGTTGGAACCAGCGGGCTGATGGTCTTAGCCAAGGGTGAGCGGGCTTATTCGGTGTTGAAGCAGGCCTTTAGAGACAGAACTGTGAAAAAGACCTATCACGCCTTGGCCCAGGGACACCTAGACCCAGCTGTGGGCACAATAGACACCCCAATCGCTAGAAGCACCAAGCACGATTACAAGTTCACAATCTCTGCAGATGGCAAAAATGCTGTCACCCACTACCGGACCATCGAGCTTTTG
>CANESN010000010.1 GCA_947441105.1 Micrococcales bacterium | reverse complement strand
GGCCAGGTCAAACAACTCAGTTCCGTGTGCGGCGATAAGAGCCTTATTTGCGGTGATTACGTCCGCACCAGAGTTCAATGCCAGGGTGATGTAGCTCTTGGCTGGCTCAATGCCACCGATGAGCTCGATAACGATGTCTGCTGCCTTTATAAGCGCTTCGGCATCGAGGGTCAGCAGTTCCTTAGGCAGATTGCCGTTTCTCGCGGAGTCCAAATTACGGACCGCAATGCCAACTAGTTCAAGGTCCGCACCAACGCGCTGGGCTAACTCGTCACGGTTCTCGATCAAGAGTCTTGCGACCTGGGAGCCGACTGATCCGGCACCTAAAAGTGCAATTCGAATTGGGCGATAAGCGATTTCCATGGCTATGCCTTTCCTTGGCTAATACCGGCGTCGCGGCTTAGCAGGTCATTCTCTGTCTCCGCCCGAATCAAAAGCGAACTCTTGCCGCCCTTGACCGCAACCATGGCTGGTCGGGTTAGGAAGTTGTAATTTGAAGAAAGCGAGAAACAGTAGGCACCGGTTGCCGCTACCGCCAAAACATCGTTTACCGCAATATCCGAAGGTAGATAATCGTGTCTTACGACGATGTCACCAGACTCACAGTGCTTACCCACGACCCTCACCAGTGCCGGAGTTGCCGAGGTGACTCTGGATGCCAGCATGGCGGAGTACTCGGCTTGGTAGAGCGCAGGTCTTGCGTTATCGCTCATGCCGCCATCGACGCTTACGTACTTGCGGGTTGCGCCCATGCCCTGCTCAGAGACAGTTACATCCTTGATGGTTCCAACCGAGTAAAGCGTGATTCCCGCCGGTCCCGAAATGATTCGGCCCGGTTCAAAAGCCAACTTGGGAACCGCAATTCCCAAAGCGCTGCACTTAGCAGCAACCGCCTGCATGATTCGGGTTGCCATATCGGCAATGCCCAGTGGCTTATCCGCCTCGGTATAGGCAATGCCAAATCCACCACCGAGATTCAGCTCTGGAACATCACCAGTTTTTAGCAGCTGAGCATGGACATCGAGCAGTCTTTCGGCTGCGGCAACAAACCCATCCACCACAAAAATCTGCGAGCCGATGTGGGAGTGAAGTCCAAGAAAGCGAAGGTTCGAGAAGGAGCGAATCTTGCCAACTAGTTCCTCAACATCGCTGAGCGCGACGCCAAACTTTTGGTCTTCTCTTGCGGTGGCAAGGTGCTCGTGAGTGTGAGCGTGAACACCAGAGTTGACACGAAGCCTTACCGCCTGAGTCTTTCCAGCTGCTGACGCAACAGCAGCAATTCGCTCAATCTCGAGCTCAGAGTCAATAACAATGACAGCAACATCGGAGGCGATCGCCTTGCCGATTTCCACCAGCGACTTGTTGTTTCCGTGAAGTCCCAGGCGCTCGCCTTTGGCTCCCGCCGCCAAGGCAACGGCAAGCTCTCCACCGGTTGATACATCTACCGACAAACCGGCATCGATTACCCAGCGAACCACCTCTGCGGTGAGTAGGGACTTGGATGCGTAGTAAAGCTTTGCGGTGGTGCCGATTTTGTTGGCGGCATCGCTAAAGGCTCGTTTGATGTAAAGCAGAGTGGTTTCAAAGTCCTCTTGGTCCACAACGTAAAGTGGTGAGCCATACTGGCGCATCAGGGCCGACACCGATACATCGCCAATAGTCAATTCACCGTGGCTATTGCGCTTTGCGGTCCTCGGCCAAATTCGGGCATCAATGACATTGAGATCGGCTGGCGCAACTAACCATTGAGGAGCAAGTGGATTCTTCACCCTTACATCCTCTCCGGAGCAGATACGCCTAAAAGTGCCAACCCGTTGCCAAGCACAATGCTGGCCGCGTTGTTTAGCCAAAGCCTGGTGCGGTGAACACTCTCAACTTCTTGCCCGCCCAATGGAGTGACTCGGCAGTTGTCATACCAGCGGTGGTAACTTCCAGCCACCACTTCAATGTACCTTGCAATGCGGTGAGGTTCGCGGAACTGAGCCGCCTGAGCAACAACCCGCGGGAATTCACTTAGGTTTGCCAAAAGTTCTGCTTCTGCTTCGTGGCTCAATAGCGCAGGGTCAAATTCCGAGTCATCCACCCCGAGCGACACCGCATTCTTGGCAACCTGCTTGGTTCTGGCGTGAGCGTACTGGACATAGAAAACTGGGTTGTCATTGGTCTTTTTGGTGAGCTGCTCAAGATCAACATCGAGTGAAGAGTTAATCGACGAACGAGCAAGGGCATAGCGAGCGGCGTCAACACCGACCACATCCACTAGGTCTTCCATGGTCACCACGGTTCCTGCACGCTTGGACATTCGCACCGGCTCGCCACCGCGAACAAGGTTCACCATCTGGCCAATCAGAATCTCCATGTTTTCACCTGGCTTATCGCCAAACGCAGCACAAAGCGCCATCATTCGAGGCACGTAACCGTGGTGATCTGCACCGAGCATATAGATGCAGCGGTCAAAGCCTCTTGAGCGCTTGTCCTGGTAGTAGGCGATGTCGCCGGCAATGTATGCGGCGTCTCCGTCGCTTTTAATGATTACGCGATCTCTATCGTCTCCAAAGGCTGTGGATCGAAGCCAAATAGCACCGTCTTCTTCGAAGATGTGGCCCATCTCACGGAGGCGCTCAATCGAACGCTCAACGGCCTTGGATTCATAGAGCGAGTTCTCATGGAAGTAGACATCAAAGTCAACGCCGAATTCGTGCAGTGACTCTCTGATCTGCTGGAACATAAGTTCAACACCAGCAGCGCGGAACTTCTCTTGGGCTTGATCATCCGGCAAAGACAAGATTTCTTCCGCCGTCTCGGCCAAAACGCGAGCAGCAATCTCCTGGATGTATGCCCCTGAGTAACCATCCTCGGGAGCTGGTTCATTCTTAGCCGCCGCAAGTAGTGAACGCGCAAAACGATCGATCTGAGCACCGTGGTCATTGAAGTAATACTCGCGAGTTACCTCTGCGCCAACAAACTCAAACACTCGCGCAAGTGAATCCCCGACCGCAGCCCAACGGGTGCCACCCAGGTGGATTGGTCCGGTTGGATTGGCAGAAACAAATTCAAGATTTATCTTGAGGCCCTGATACTCAACGCCTCGACCAAAACTTGCTCCTGCCATGACTATCTCGCGGGCAAGCTCGCCGGCTGCGGAGTCTGAGACAAAAAGATTTATGAAGCCAGGGCCTGCGATTTCAACCTTTTCGATCCCTGCGCTTTTTTGAAGCTCTGAAGCCAATAGTTCGGCGAAGTCTCGCGGCTTCAAACCAGCCTTAGCGCCAAGTTGCATGGCGACATTAGTTGCCCAGTCTCCGTGCTCACGGTTTTTTGGTCTTTCGACCACTGCCTCGCTTGGAACTTCCAGCTCCAAAGAGCCAGCGGCAACCAGTGCGCGCAATGCAGCAACAATGGCTTCCGAAAGCTGGTTGGGAGTCACTTTGGACCTAGTTCCTTAGGGTATGGCAACCGACGAGATTGATTTCGGCGGTGAACATAAATCATACCCGTGCAAGGCCTTGGAATCGAAGAGCGCTTTCGCCAGATGGTTGAAACCCAAGTCGGCGAATAGCTAAAAACTTTGCCGATGCTAGGCTGGATTCGTCCCCGCCTCTATAGCTCAGGGGATAGAGCACCGCCCTCCGGAGGCGGGAGCGCAGGTTCGAATCCTGCTAGGGGCGCTTTTGGCTAACCCTTAACCGATCCAGCCAGCAAACCTCTTACGAAGTAACGCTGCAGCGAGAAGAACACAATCAGCGGAACAACAATCGAAACAAAGGCACCGGCAGTCAATAGCTCCCAGCCGGACCCTCTGGTTCCAACCATCTCAGCAAGACGAATGGTCATCGGTGCAACCTCTTTCGCGCCACCTCCGAATGTCAGACCTACCAATAGGTCGTTCCATACCCAAAGGAATTGGAAGATTGCAAAAGATGCAATCGCCGGTACCGAAAGTGGAAGAACGATCTTCGAAAACAGCGTGAACCACCCAGCACCATCGACTCGAGCAGCTTCAATCAATTCACGAGGGATTTGACGTAGGAAGTTGTGCAGCAAGAAGATCGCCATTGGCAAACCAAAGATGGTGTGTGCGACCCAAATAGGGATGTAGGTTCCGGTGATGTTTAGGTCCGGAATGATGGTCACATCGCCAATTACTAGGCCCTTTGCGAACAGCTGAAGTAGCGGGATCAAAGTCAACTGCAGCGGAATAACCTGCAGCGCAAAGATTGAGAAGAAGATGAAATCTCTTCCCTTGAATTCAAACCATGCCAAAGCGTAGGCCGCAAATACCGCCAAGGTAATTGGGAAGATTACCGCCGGAAGTGTTACCGCTAGCGAGTTGAAAAAGAACTGGTAGAGCGGTGGGTTGGTGGTAGACCCCTCGAACAACACCTGCTGGTAGTTCTCAAAAGAAATGTTTGGATTTACAAAGAAAGTCCACCAACCTGAGTTGTTGATGTCTTTTTCTGGACGAATCGAAGTGACAAGCAGACCGAATGTTGGGATGGTCCACAGAATCGCAATAATCCATGCGCCTAGGGCTGCCCAAGGGGAAGAGAAAACGTTCTTGGCCTTTGACTTTACAAGTGACTTATTTATTAGAGAGGTCATTATCTTTCCGTCCTCTCGAGGCGCAGTTGTCGAATGTTGTAGATGATGATTGGAACGATCGCCACGAAAAGAATGATCGCCAAAGCAGAGCCTCGTCCAAAGTTCATCTGCCTGAAGGCCTGCGAATACATCTCGTTCGCGATTACGTTGGTTTGGAAGTTTCCACCGGTCATCGTTCTTACGATGTCGAAGACCTTCAGGGTTCCAATCGTGATTGTGGTTAGCACCACCACGATGGTCGCACGAATCATGGGCACCGAAACCAAGTAGAAGCGCTTCCAAGGAGCTGCGCCATCCAACATGGCGGCCTCAACCACCTCGTCAGGGATGTTCTTGAGTGCTGCAGATAGCACGACCATGGCAAATCCGGTCTGAATCCAAATCATTACAACGATCAGCAAGAAGGAGTTCAGCGGCGCTTCAAGCAACCAGTTGGGCGGGGTTAGACCAAATCCCTTGAAAATCGCAGATAGCAAACCGATGTCCGGCTTGTTGTCGTTTGGTTGATAGTTGTAAACAAACTTCCAAATAATGCCGGCGCCCACAAAAGAAATAGCCATCGGCATAAAGATCAGCGACTTGATAGCTGCCGGGCGCTTCATGCGGTCGGTCATGTAGGCAATGGCCAAACCAATCACTGTGGAAAGAATTGGGGCGGTAACCACCCAGATAGCTGTGTTGGCAAGCACCACGGTGATTTCTGGGATAGTGAAGGCCCAGATGAAATTGTCAAAACCTACGAAGGTTTCAGCTTCTTTGTCCATAAAGGCAAGAATCAGGGTGCGAATAGCCGGATAGATCAAGCCGACTACCAAAAGCAAAATCGATGGCACAAGGAAGACCAGGTATTTCAACCATTCTTGGGTCTTTACCGAAGTGCGAGATGCGAGAAGAAAGAACAAAAAGATGACAGCTCCGAAGCTCAATAGAGCCAGGGCTAAAAGGGAGAAGTTTTCCGCAATGATGTCCGCGGGGGTTTTCCTCGCCGCGTGAAGTGCCAGTGTGAACATTAGCGAATCCTAACAACCTTTGAAGAAGAGCTGTGGGGCCTGCGTTAGCAGGCCCCACAGCCTTGTTTAACTATTTGTAACTGTGTGGCTTATTAGTAAGGCCAGCTTGCGTAAATAGCGTCTAGAACAGCCTTGTCAGACTTGTTCTCAGCTACCCATGCAGTCATTTCCTTCCAGAATGAACCAGCTCCAACCTCGGCTGGCATCACGTCGGAGCCATCGAAGCGGAAGGTTGATGCGTTCTGAAGGATCTCAACTGCAACCTTGTTTACTGGGTCTGCAACGTTAGCGGTGTCTAGACCTAGGTTTGCAGAGAACCAGCCACCAAGAGCTGCCTTCTTGTTGTTCCACTCAGGAGTGGTTAGGTAGTGCTGTACAGCGTGTACCTCTGGACGGTCAGCGAAGATACCAATGAACTCGCCACCACCAAGTGCAGGCTTGTTGTCAGCCGAAACACCTGGGAAGTAGAAGGTGGTGATTCCACCCTCAGTGGTGGTGTCCTCTGGGGACACGATGGTTGCACCGAAGTCAGCAGCAAGGATGCCACCGATGAACGATGCCTGACGGTGCATTGCACAGCTGCCGTCAACTAGGCCAGCGCCACCCTCCTGGAAGGTGGTGGTAGCGATAGAAGCAACATCGCCTACGTAAGCAGGGTTCTTTAGGATCTTGCCAGCCTCAGCTAGAACTTCAGCAACCTTAGGGTCGTTGAATGGAAGCTCGCCAGATACCCACTGGTCGTAGGTTGCAGCGTCCTGGAAGCGAAGCATTAGGTCTTCCATCCAGTCAGTTCCGACCCAACCGGTAGCGTCACCGGAACCGAAACCAACACACCAAGGCTGAACAGAGCCCTCAGCAGCAACGGTGTCAGATAGAGCTAGTAGCTCGTCCCAAGTGGTAGGAATGGTCCAACCCTTGTCAGCGAAGGTCTTTGGTGAGTACCAAACGAAGGACTTCACGTTAGCGCCTAGTGGAGAGCCGTAGAACACGCCATCGACGGTGCCGTAGGTCTTCCAGTCAGCGGTGTAGTTCTCGTCAACCGAAGCAGAAGTTGCATCGTTTGCAGGAACTAGGCCGTTTCCAGCGAACTTAGCCAATAGGCCAGGCTGTGGGAAGATTGCAATGTCAGGAGCGGTGCCACCCTCAACGCGAACAGAAATCTGAGCCTCAAACTCCTGAGTTCCGTTCCAGTTGATGGTGATGCCGGTGCAGTCCTCAAACTCAGCGAAAGACTCGATGAAGAGTGAAGCTTCTGGGTCGATGATGGTGGTGTAGATCTCAACCTCGGTGCCCTCGTTGCCCATGTAGGCCTCGTAAGCAGCACAAGCGTCAGATCCAGTCGCAGTGGTCTCCTCGGTTACGGTCTCGGTGCTTGCGCAACCGGCCATTACCAAGGTAGCCGCTACAGCAGTTGCTCCAAGAGCAACTACGCGACGACGTAGTGTTGACATGTTTTTCCTTTCGACATCGGCCAACGTTGGCCGAACCTCACACGTTAGGAGGGTTCCCTAAGGATAAAACACGGGGTAGACAAGTTTCGTCTGCAAGCGATTACATTTGGATAACACTTATGTATCAGACCGATACCGATTGTCTTTACAATTTTTACAATTGCAAATGTACGGGTTGCAAAATCAGCCCTTCGCTAGGTATTGCGCCATCTGTTGCAGCGCCATGGCTCGGTGAGACATAGAGTTTTTAACCTCCGGGTCCAATTCAGCTGCGGTTACTTCCAATCCCTCAGGGATAAAAACTGGGTCGTAACCAAAGCCGCCTAGACCTGCAACCTCAGTTGAAATTGACCCCGGCCAAATACCGGTAAACGAGATTTCTTCGTCCGGACCAACCATGGCGATCGTGCAGACGAATGCGGCTGAGCGGTGTTCGGTGGGAATATCCTCAAGTTGCTTGAGCAGCAGGTTTCTGTTGGTGGCATCGTCTCTGGTGCCAGACCAGATTGCCGAGAAGATTCCAGGCGCTCCCCCCATGACCTCACAGGCGATTCCCGAGTCATCCGCAAAGGAAAGTTGCCCAGTTGCCTCAAAAGCTGCTCGCGCTTTTATGAGCGCGTTTTCTAAGAACGTCGTGCCACTCTCAATTGGCTCAGGACCTGAGTAGGTCAAGACCTGTACATCTGGATTTGCAAGTTTGAGAATTGCCTCGGCTTCTTGGGCCTTGTGCTTGTTCCCGGTTGCAAAAACAATTTCCACTAGCGAATTTCCAGTGTCTCACCCAATGCCAAGCGCTGAACCTCGGCAAGTTGCTTGTTGGCATCCAGGGCCATCTCGAGCAGGCGATTGAGTTCATCCCGATCAAATGGCTCTGCTTCGGCGGTGCCCTGCACCTCGACGAAAAGTCCGCGGCCGGTTACCACAACGTTCATATCCGTATCTGCCCTGACATCCTCGACATACTCGAGGTCGGTAACTGCAACACCATCAATGATTCCAACCGATACGGCGGAAACGGTGTCAATCAATGGCGTAGCACTCTTTGCGATTAGTCCCTGCTTTTTGGCCCAAGCAACAGCATCAGCGAGTGCAACAAAGGCACCGGTGATGGCCGCGGTGCGAGTTCCGCCATCGGCCTGCAGGACGTCACAGTCCAACACGATTGTGTTCTCCCCCAATGCCTTCACATCGATCACCGCGCGAAGCGAACGACCAATAAGTCTTGAGATTTCATGGGTGCGACCGCCGATTTTGCCCTTGACCGCTTCGCGATCAGAGCGATCGTGAGTGGCACGCGGGAGCATTGCATACTCAGCGGTGACCCAGCCCTCACCAGAGTCCTTCTTGAAACGAGGTACTCCGGGTGTGAAAGAGGCGTTGCACAAAACCTTGGTGTTACCGAATGAAACCAGCACAGAACCTTCGGCGTGGATGGTGAAGTTTCGTTCAATTGTGACTTCGCGCAGCTCGTGCTCTGCTCTGCCGTTTGGCCTACTCATTTGTTGCCTTTCGCTCCAGGTGGGTTACATCGTTAACCTCAGGTCCCAAGAAACGCTTGGCCAGGCTTTCGAATTCTTTGGCATTACCGGTGGCATAAAACTTGTAGCTCGGCTTGGCCGCTGCCGGAGCCAATAGATCGTGTTCGGTGAGCACCCTAAAGACATCTTTTGCGGTCTCGTCTGCCGATGAAACCAAGTTCACGCTGTCACCCATTACATATGAAAGTGCTGCGTGCAGCAGTGGGTAGTGGGTGCAGCCCAAAACCAAAGTATCAACCTGCGCTGCCTTGATTGGCGCTAAGTAGGCCTCGGCAGCCGCAAGCAGCTCTGGTCCGGAAGTAACTCCACGCTCAACAAAGTCCACGAAAGTTGGACAGGCCGCAGAGGTGATCTCAAAGTCGACAGCTGCTGCGAAAGCGTCTTCATAAGCCTTTGAGTTCACCGTGGCGCTGGTTCCGATGACACCAACCCTGTGGTTTCTAGAAGTCCCCACCGCTTTGCGAACCGCAGGTTGAATTACTTCAATGACTGGGACGCCGAGCCCCTCGGTATATCTCTCCCTGGCATCTCTTAAAACAGCTGCTGAGGCAGAGTTACATGCAATCACTAAAAGCTTTACACCCGATGCCACCAGTTCATCCATAACCTCAAGGGCTAGTGCTCTGACTTCCGAGATGGGCTTTGGTCCGTATGGCGAGTTCAGCGTGTCGCCCACGTAGTGAATGGATTCGTGCGGAAGTTGGTCAATGATTGCTCGAGCCACCGTCAAGCCACCGACACCTGAGTCGAATACACCAATTGGTCTGGAATCCACTGACTAAGTCTAAAGCTCATTGGGTAGATAGGCTAAAGAGGTGTCCACTGCATTGAATACCGATCGCTACGAGCTCACAATGCTCCAGGCTGCGCTGAAGTCTGGAAAAGCTGAGCGCAGGTGCGTATTTGAGGTATTCACCCGACAACTTCCTGCAGGACGTCGATACGGCGTGGTGGCAGGAACCGGGCGAGTTTTGGAGGCAATTCAAAACTTTAGGTTTGAGGAAAAAGAGCTTGATTTCCTAAGAACCAACTCGGTGGTGGACGAGTCGACTCTCACTTGGCTTGCAAACTACAAATTCTCGGGAAATGTCTTTGGTTATCGCGAGGGTGAGCTTTACTTCGGACACTCACCGATCCTCACCGTGGAGGGCAGCTTTGCAGAAGCCGTAATTCTAGAAACTGTGATTCTCTCGATTCTGAATTATGACTCGGCAGTTGCGTCGGCAGCCGCCCGAATGAAATCCGTAGCGTCCGGCCGACGCCTAATTGAGATGGGCTCACGTCGTGCTCACGAGTCAGCAGCGGTTGCGGCTGCAAGAGCTTCATTTATTGCAGGTTTTGATGCGACAAGCAATCTTGCTGCCGGCGCTCAATACGGCATCGAGACCGCTGGCACCAGCGCTCACGCTTTCACATTGCTGCACGACACCGAGGAGCAGGCATTTCAAGCGCAGCTGGCATCAATGGGAACCGAGACCACTCTTCTGGTCGACACCTTCGATGTCAAAAATGCTGTAGCGACTGCGGTGCGACTAACTGACGGAAAGGTTCGAGCAGTTCGTCTCGATTCTGGAGATCTAGCCACCTCTGCCGTTGAGGTGCGCAAGCAGCTGGATGATTTAGGAGCGAAACAAACCAAGATCACAGTCACAAGTGACCTAGACGAATACACAATCGCTGCCTTGGCAATCGCACCGATCGATAGCTACGGCGTCGGAACCAGTTTGGTCACCGGCTCGGGTCACCCAACCGCCGGATTTGTATACAAACTTGTGGCTCACTCCGAAAACGGTGACTGGGTAGATGTTGCGAAAACCTCAAAACTCAAAACCAACCGCGGTGGCAAGAAGCATGCCAGCCGAGTTTTGGAAAATGGTGTTGCAAAGTCAGAGCTGATTTCTGGAGAACCACAGGCTGGACGAGCACTTCAGGCCCCGATGATTTCCAATGGTGAAATTGCAACTGAATACCTAGGAATCCAAGGCGTTTTGCGCGCTCGAGAGCACCACAGGGAAGCAATTTCTGAGCTACCGGCAGGAGCACTTCGCCTGTCGAAGGGCGAGCCTGCTATTCCAGTTGAGTTTATTTAGACTCGTCATCTCCAGGCTTTAGGCCCTCGTAAATCTCCTTGCAGGTTGGGCACACCGGAAACTTCTGTGGATCGCGAGTCGGGGTCCAGACCTTGCCGCAAAGTGCTACAACCGCGCTTCCAAGAACCGCCGATTCAACAATCTTGTTCTTCTGCACATAGTGCGAGAAGCGCTCGTGGTCACCCTGATCGAGGTGTACCTGCTGTTCTACCTTGGTGCCAAAATCCTGCTCTGCCATGGCCACTACCTTAGATCCGCGGCATCGCCCAGGGTGACCTGGAAAGTCTTTTTAGAACCATTGCGGATTACCTCAACCTCAACGATTGCACCGGCCGGTTCAGCCCTAACCATCGCCGTGAGATCAGCAGCCGAAGTGACGGTTTGACCGGCAAAAGTTACGACCACATCGCCGGGCATAATTCCAGCCTTTTCTGCCGCACCAGCCTCAGTGAGCTTCTCTACATAAGCGCCGGTGGAAAAGGTTGAGTTGTCGACATTGTTGTCCCTGACCATCGCACCCAACAGACCGTGGCTCGCAGACCCAGTGTCAATGATCTCCTGCGAGATCCTGAAGGCGGTATTGGATGGGATTGCAAAACCAACACCGATGCTTCCGCTCTCGCCGTTGCCGGCGGTGGCAATCGCAACGTTGATGCCGATTAGTTCGCCCTGGTTATTCACCAGCGCACCACCGGAGTTACCTGGGTTGATTGCTGCATCAGTCTGAATTACCTGAAGCGAGATTGGCGCGTTTCCAGTCCCGTTCCAGAACTGAAGTCCTGGGTTCTCGCTGACCTCTGCGCTTGCCACCTGAATGGTGCGATTTAGTGCCGAGATGATTCCCTGGGTCACGGTTGAAGAAAGACCAAGTGGGGCGCCGATCGCGACAACATCCGCTCCAACATTCAAATTGTCAGAGTCTGCAAAAGTGATTGGTTTTAGACCTGCAACCTGAACCTTTACCACCGCCAGGTCGTAGACCGAGTCATAACCGATTAGCTTGGCACGATAAACCGAACCGTCCCAGAGCTGAACGGTGATCTTTGGGTTCTGAGTCAAGCCACCGAGAGTCACAACGTGGGCATTGGTTAGTACGTAACCATCCTCGGTAAGTGCCACACCGGATCCCGAACCTGAACCATCAGCAGATTCAACCGCCAAGGTAACTACCGATGGTGCGGCGTTTGATGCGGCACCGGTCACCCAGTTCACGTTCTCGGTGTTGTTTACGACAACCGGAGCTGGCTGGGAAATTGAAAGATAGGAAAGCGTGAATGCGGTTGATCCGACTACACCACCGATTAGCGCTGCGGTTAGCGCGAGCAGTGCGATCCCGAGCGCGCGAATTGGACGACGCTTGCGCTTTGGAGCTGGGGCTACTGGAGCAGAGTAGGTATTACCGAAACTAAATTGACTATCTCCAGAGCGATTCCACTCAGACATGGGTTTCCTTTCGAGTTGCCCAAATTCTGTCGGGCAAGACTGGGGATTCTATGAACTCAACCTGTGTAAATTCTGAAATCCCCAAGGACAATCATCCCACCAACAAGGTCCTCCGCTCCCTTTCAATCACCGGGATAGACAATTTGTTGGAGGACAGCTCCCAACTGGCAGCGTTGTAAACCCAGTTAGCGCTCGAATACTTGTAATCCACCTCATAAGAAACAAACGCCTTTGCCCAGTAGTTTCCAGGGCTAGAGAATGCGTAACTCCGATGAAAACCAAAAAGGTCCCTACCGTTTGATAACTCCCACCTAGCCGTTACAGGCCGAAACCTTATCTGGGCAGATCTGCCAAGCAGAGCACCAGAGATTACCTCGGTGTTGGCTTGGACGTGAAGTTCTATCTCGTCTTCAAACTCAACCTCTGAACCAGGGCTCCACCAAGCCGTTGGCTTTTCAGCCATTGCGGTAAAGCGATCCCTGAGCTCAATTTCCTCGGCGGTCATGGTGGTGCCTGATGAGCTTGATGGCTTAGGAACTTCATCTCCGATGCAGGGTCTTGACCCAACCGGCACCCAGGCTGTGATTACGGTCATGGTTGGAACATCGATGGTGCCATTTGCAAAGTAACGGCATTCCCGCATCGCTACCTCCCCCGATCCACCTGAACTGCCACCCCCGCCACCAACTACCTCATCAGCACAAACGCTGAATTGACCGGGTATGCCATCTGGGCATTCGCTGGCTAGCTGGTCGACGCGATCTGGGGTCGAGAAGTTTGCCTGTAACGAAGAGTTGTTTGATGAGAACTGAAAGTCGGCAGCCAGATTTGCGACCCCAAGTGCAACGAGTAAGACAACGAGCAAATTCATGAGTGCAAGTTAGATGAGTTTGAAAGATTACGAATTTGAGATTCCACAGAAAAAGAAATCCCCTCAATTTTCATTGAGGGGATTTTCCTAGTTGCGGGGGCAGGATTTGAACCTACGACCTCCGGGTTATGAGCCCGGCGAGCTACCGAACTGCTCCACCCCGCGGCGAAGTTCCAACATTAGCAGGAAATTTGCTAGTCCGCCAATAGTCCTAGGGCTTGCGCTACGGCCTCTGCCAAACGAGCATCGGCCTCACCGTAGGCAGTCCAGTCGCCAGCGGCCAGAGCCGCTTGCTTGTCCTCAATAGCCTGCTTTGCCAAAGCTAAAGCGGCAGAGAGTTCAGGGCTGGCCGGATCTACGGTTCCAGAACTAGAGGAGCCGGTGCCCGGCGTGGTCGGCTCGGTTGTGCCGCCTGCTCCCGAGTTACCGCCAAATAGCGCATCAAGGGCTTCTTCCAAAGTGTCCTCGAAGGCAATTTGGTCACCGAAGGCCACAAGGATTTTTTGAAGTAGCGGGTAGCTGGTCTCGCCGGTTGACTCGATGTAAACCGGCTGGACATAAAGCAAGCCACCGCCAACCGGAAGGGTTAGCAAGTTACCGTTTAGCACTCGGGTGGAACCCTGGCGCAAAAGGTTTAGCAGCGACGATACGTTGCTGTCCGCGTTGAAGTTGTTCTGCACCTGGCCAGGCCCTGGAACAATCGTCTCCCTTGGCAAATTAAGCAGGGTGAGCTTGCCATAGTCGGCATTCACCTTGCCAGCTTGATTGCCCGCGTCAGCATTTGCAATCAG